>DASZQQ010000125.1:0-19674 GCA_035549595.1 Caulobacteraceae bacterium | reverse complement strand
TGGCCGAGGCGCGCCGCCGCGCCGACCTCGCCGAGCTCAAGCTCGACCGACTGATCCCGGAGCTCCGCAGGCGCGGCCTCAACATCACCTTCACCGGAGCGCCGGGAACCGACTAGGGTGGCGCCAAGGACGACCCCAGGAGCCGCCATGATCCCGCTTCCGCCCCAGCCCGCAGGCGTGCCCTGGCCGACCGAGGACTGGCCGACCGGCCACCTGGACGCCGCCCGGCCGGACTCGGTCGGGGCCCTGCTGGCGCGGGCCTTCCTCGCGCCATCGCCCGAGGACCTGGGCGAGACCCATGCGGTGGTGGTGATCCAGGGCGGGCGCCTCGTGCTGGAGCGTTACGCCGACGGCTTCACGCCGGAGAGCACCTGCTGGTCGTGGTCGATGGCCAAGAGCATCACCCAGGCCCTGGTCGGCCTCGCCGTTCTCGACGGCAGGCTCGACGTCGCCGCGCCCGCGGACGTGCCGGAGTGGCGAGGCGCCGGCGATCCGCGCGCGGCGATCACCCTCGACCAGCTGCTGCACATGTCGTCGGGCTTGGCCTTCATCGAGGAGTATGGCGCCGACGGCGTCTCCGACGTGCGCGAGATGCTGTGGGGCAGGGGCAAGGACGACACTGCCCACTTCGCCGCCAGTTTCCCGCTGGCGCATGCGCCGGGGACCTTCTTCGCCTATTCCAGCGGCACGTCGAACATCGTCAGCCGCTGCGTGGCGCGGGCGCTGGACCGGTTCGGGCCGCGCTTCGAGGACTACATGCGCGAGCGCCTGTTCGATCCCATCGGCATGAAGAGCCCGATCCCGAAGTTCGACGCGGCCGGGACCTTCATCGGCTCGTCGTTCTGCTTCGCCACGCCGCGGGACTTCGCCCGCTTCGGCCTTCTGTACCTGCGCGACGGGGTGTGGGAGGGCCGCCGCCTGCTGCCCGAGGGCTGGGTCGACTACGCGCGCACCAGGACGTTCCAGCAGGAAGGCTGCACGGACGATCCGTACGGCGCCCACTGGTGGCTGGGCCTCGCCGGTCCCGGCAGCTTCTCGGCCAACGGCTACGACGGCCAGCACATCGTCGTCTGCCCCGACCGCGACCTGGTCATCGTCCGCCACGGCGCGACGCCGATCCCGGTCAAGGACCGCCTGAAAGCCTGGATCCGCGACCTGGCCGCGGCGATCGCGCCGGAACTGGCGACGGCGAACGCCGGGACTTAGGGCCAGACCATCGACGGCTGTTGAGCCCGCCCTTTTGAACGCCAAGTTCGCCAAGGCCGCCAAGCACGCCAAGGCGCCTTTGCCGAAATCGCGTGAAGCGCATCTATCGGAACCGCCTCGCAGAAAGACTCGCGGCGCTGCGCGGCCGCAGGGCCTCTTGGCGGATCCTTGGCGAGCTTGGCGTTACAAAAAGCCCCGTCCGCGGACGTGGCAGGCTTTTGCGCAGGCTCCAACTTCCGTCGGGATGAGCTCAGCGGGGCGGTGGCAAATGCGATAGCCCTGCCCCAAAGGGGGAAGAGTTGGGAGACCGCCCGTTCCCTTACGCCGCCGGGCAGAGGAAGCGGCCGGCGAGGCTGCCGTCGCGCAGGAAGATGCGGATTTCGGCGTCGGAGCCGGCGCGGGCGAGGCGGTCGGCGAGGCGCCGGGCGGCGTCCTCGGCCTTGGCGCCGCTGGCGAAGAGTTGGGGATTGTCCACCGTAGCCTGCCGCAGCGCCCAACCGCCCTCGACGGGCTCGACCCGGATCACCTCGACCATGACGCTTCTCCGTTACGCCCCGAGCCTCCTTCTGCCAGGGCTTGGTGACGGGCGTATGGCGGCGCCGTGACCGACCCCGGAACCTCCATCACGACGCTGCAATCCCACCGGGCGGGTCGGGTTCCCGCGAGGGACCGGCGCGGGCGGCACGGGGGTTGCGGGGCGGGGGCGGAACGGCGCCAGGATGGAACAGGGGTTCCCTTCGGCGGCGTCAGATGCTTAACAAAACGTAAAAGGTTGGAACCGCCCCATGCTCGTGTCCCTGTTCGCCCTCTCCGTCGCCACCGCCCAGCCGTCCGCGGCCGTCGCCGCCCCGGCTGTCGACGCGACCGCCGTCGTGGGCATGAGCGTGGTGTTCCTCGACTGCGAGGTCGGGCCGACGGCCCTCAGCGACTGCAAGGTGCTGAACGGCGACGTGGTCGACGAGAAGACGGCGGCGACCGCCCTGAAGCTGGCGTCCAACATGACCGTTCCGCCGGCCCTGGCCCAGGCCCACCCCGGCCGCATCACCGTCAAGCTCAACGTCACGCCGTGAGCGCGGCGAAGGCCGCGCCCGCAGGCGACCGCACGGCCGACCACGTCGAGACCGTCCGCCGCCAGGGCTACACGATCGTCGAGAACGCCATCGCCCCGGACCTGGTCGCGGCGCTGAACGACGCCCTGGCCCGGCTCGAGCGGGACCTGGGCGCCAGGCCCGCCGGCAACCTGTTCGAAGGCGCCCGGACGGTGCGGATCTACAATCTCCTGGCCTACGGTGCGCCGTTCACCGACGTTCCCGTGCATCCGGCCGTGCTGCCCATCGTCGAGGGCGTGCTCGATCCGGGCTGCCTGATCTCGTCGCTGTCGTCGATCGCCATCGACCCGGGCGAGACCGCCCAGCCGATCCACGCCGACGACCAGGTGATCCCGCTGGAGAAGCCGCACCGGCCGATCGTGTGCAACTCCATGTGGGCCCTGACCGACTTCACCGAGGAGAACGGCGCCACCCGCCTCGTGCCGGGCTCGCACCGCTCGCAGAACCCGGAGTACGGCGGGTCCTACGAGACCATCGCCGCGGAGATGAAGGCCGGCAGCGTCCTGATCTGGGACGGCGCCCTCTGGCACGGCGGCGGCGCCAACCGCACCGATCGGCGCCGCACCGGCATCGCCATGAACTACTGCGCCGGCTTCATCCGCCAGCAGGAGAACCAGCAGCTGGGCCTGAAACCCGAGCTGGTCCGGACGTTCGAACCGCGCCTCCAGGAGCTGGTCGGCTACGGCGTCTACCGCGGCCTGATCGGCCACATCGACAAGCAGAGCCCCGCCCAGCGCCTGACCGGCGGCGGCGACTTCACGTCGATCTGGGACCGGTAGCGGCTCGAAACTCTTCGACCGCCGTAGCCGCCTCAGGCGCTGCCTTCTGTCCACGAACCACACGAACCACACGAACGGCGACTTCGGCGCCCTTCCGACCAACAACACAGGCCGCAGCCGCAGAACCGTTCGTGTGGTTCGTGTGGTTCGTGGACAATCATCCAAACCCGACCGCGACCTGGCGGTTTCGGGGAGAGACGAGAACGGTGGTTCCTACAGCGCCGGCTTCTGGTCCGGGGCCTTGGCGGCGTCGGCGAAGGCGTGGGCGAAGCGGACCGAGGCGTCCATGTAGGCCTTGGCTCTCGCCTGCAGCCAGTCCTGCTCGACGGCCATCACCTCCAGCGGCGTCTTGCAGTTGGCGAGGTCGTCGAGCGTCAGGCGCGCCTGCTGCGCCATCTCCTCGACGAAGCGCTCGGCCTCCTGGCCCCAGGTCGCAAGGCCGGTCTCGACAAGTCCCCGGGTGCGCTCGGCGGCCGTGGCGATGGCGTCGCTCATCGCTTCGAAGCTCTGGGTCGACATGGCGAAGGGCGCCTGGTCGGTGGTGGTCGGCTTGGTCATGGCGGGTCTCCAGCTCAGCCCGGCGCGACCTTGGGCCCGCCCGGGGCGCCGGCCTTGATCCTGGTCAAGCGCCGCCGCCCTTATCGAGCCTTGCCTGCCGGACGCGCACCGTGCCCATAGAGCACGATAGATCAGACGACACGTCTGATCGTTGAATCGTGCTCTAGATTCTAACGTTTGAGCGCGTTCTGATCGCAAAACCGGTTACCACTTTTACGGAACGCGCTCTAGCAGCCATGGGCGGCGAGACGATGACAAGCGACAGGCTGGACCTGCGCGATCGCGAAAAGCTTCTGGCGAGGCTGGAAGAGCGGGTGTTCGACGTGGCCGTGATCGGCGGCGGCATCACCGGCGCGGGCGTGGCGCGCGACGCGGCCATGCGCGGGCTTTCCGTGGCGCTCATCGAGGCCACCGACTTCGCCGCCGGGACCTCCAGCCGCTCGTCGAAGATGATCCACGGCGGCCTGCGCTACCTGCCGATGGGCGACCTGGCCCTGGTGCGCGAGGCGGCCTCGGAGCGCAAGATCGTCCAGGCGATCGCCCCGCACCTGGCGCGCGAGATGCCGTTCGTCATGCCCGCCCGCAGCGCCGGGGCGATCGCCAAGCTGCGCACGGGCCTGTGGACCTTCGAGAAGCTGGGCGGCGTGCCCAAGAGCCGCAAGCACGAGGTGTGGTCGGTGCGCGACGTCGAGGACCGCGAGCCGGCCATCGCCGCCGAGGGCCTCGCCGGCGCGGTGGTCTATCCGGAGTACCTGACCGACGACGCGCGCCTGACGCTGGCCAATGTGCGCAGCGCCGCCGCGCACGGGGCGGTGTGCGTCAACCACGCCCGGGTGACCGCGATCGTTGCCGGCGCCGGCGGCCAGGCCGAGGCGCTGGAGGTCGACGACATCACGGGCTCCCGCGCCCGCGTCCGCGCCCGGGCGATCGTCAATGCCGCCGGTCCCTGGGTCGACGCCCTGCGCGCGCTGGAGGCGCCCGGCGCGTCGCCGCGCCTGAAGCTCAGCAAGGGCGTGCACCTGGTCGTGGACCGCGAGCGGCTGCCGGTGAACCGCACCGTGATCATGCCCGCCGCCGACCGGCGCAGCGTCTTCGCCGTGCCCAAGGGCCGGGCCACCTACATCGGCACCACCGACGCCTTCTACCCCGACGCCGAGGCCTGGCCGTCGATCACGGCGGCGGACGCGCAGTACCTGCTGGAGGCCGCCGCGCGGCAGTTCAGCGTCCCGCGCCTGACCCTCGCCGACATCGTCTCGGCCTGGTCGGGCGTGCGCCCGCTGGTCGGCGAAGAGGGCAAGGCCTCGACCGAGGTCTCGCGCAAGGACGAGCTCTGGACCGGGCCGGCGGGCGTGCTCTCGATCGCCGGCGGCAAGCTGACCGCCTACCGCCGCATGGCCGAACGGGTTGTCGACCGCATCGAGGAGGCCCTGGGCCGCAAGCCGTCGGCCTGCCGCACCGCCGCCGAGCCGCTGCCGGGCGGGGAGGACGATCCGGAGCGCATCCGCGCCAGTCTGGAGCGCGACGGCGCCGATCCGGCCACCGCGGACCGCCTGGCCTGGCTCTACGGGGCCGAGGCGCCCGAGGTGCTGGCCGACGGCGGCGACGTGGCGGCCGAGGCGCGCCGCGCGGTGGTCGCCGAAGGCGCCCTGACGCTCGAGGACTGGTGGGTGCGCCGCAGCGCCCGCGCCTGGTTCGCCGCGCGCGGCGGCCTGGGCGACCTCGCCCCGGGGGCCGCCGCCATGGCCCCCCTTCTGGGCTGGAGCGAGGCCGAGATCGGGCGCCAGATCGACGCCTGCCGCGCCATCCACGACCGCAACATGACCGCCCTCCAGGAGGCCTGAGGCTTGAGCCAGACCCTGACCGAGATCGTCGCCGAGGCCCTGCCGCCGGACCGGATCGTCACCGACCCGGACGCCCTGGCCGCGCGCCGGCACGACTACTGGGCAGCCAGCCACGTGCGCGACCTGGCCGGTTCGCCGGCCCCGGCGCCCGGCGTCCTGGTGCGGCCGCGCTCGGTGGCCGAGGTCCAGGCGGTGGTCGCCAGGGCCAACGCCGGCAAGGTCCCGCTGATCCCGTTCGGCCTCGGCAGCGGCGTCGTCGGCGGGGTGATCGCCTCGCCGGACGCGATCCTGTTGGACCTGGGCGACCTCGCCGGCGTGCGCTTCATCGATCCGGTCAACCTGCTCGCCGGCTTCGACGCCGGCCACAATGGCCTTGCCGCCGAGGAAGCGGTGGCCGCCGAAGGCCTGACCATCGGCCACTGGCCGCAGTCCGTGGCCGTCAGCAGCGTCGGCGGCTGGGTGGCGACCCGCGCCTCGGGCCAGTTCTCCACCGCCAACGGCAACATCGAGGACATCGTCCATTCCATCGAGGCGGTGCTGCCGGACGGGCGGCTGGTGACACTCGGCAAGGGGCCGCGCGCGTCGGCGGGGCCGGACCTGCGCCACCTGATGCTGGGCTCGGAAGGGACGCTGGGCGTGATCACCGGCGTCACCTTCTCCCTGCGCCGCAAGGCCGAGCGGCAGGCCGAGACCTGCTTCGAGGCGCCCGACATGCGCGCCGGCTTCGCCTTCCAGCGCGAGCTGATCCAGCGCGGCTGGCGCCCGCCCGTGGTGCGCCAGTACGACGAGCGCGAGAGCCGCCGGCTCGACGCCCGCGCCTCCAAGTGCCTGGTGCTGATGGTGCACGAGGGGCCCGCAGCCCTGGTCGAGGCCGAGGTCGCCGCGGTCACGGCGCTGGCCGAGGCGATGGGGATCGCCGCGGCGCCGGCGGACATCACCGCCCATTGGCTCGAGCACCGCAACCACGTCGCCCCGTGGGACGCGATCCTGTCGCGCGGCATCGTCGCCGACACGGTGGAGGTCTCGGCCGGCTGGGACGCCATCGCCGCCATTTACGACGACGCCACCGCCTCGCTGAAGGCGATCGAGGGCTGCCTCGCCGGCTCGGCCCACTCCAGCCACGTCTACCGCTCGGGCCTGAACCTCTATTTCACCTTCGCCGTCCAGACGGCCGGGCCGGCGGCCATGGAGGCGGTCTACATGGACTGCTGGCGCCGGATCATGGAGGCCACCGACCGCCACGGCGGATCGCTGTCGCACCACCACGGCATCGGCCGCGTGCGCCGCGGCTGGCTGGCCAAGGAGCTCGGCGAGGGCGGCGTCGCCCTGCTGCGCCAGGTGAAGGCCGCGCTCGATCCGAACGGGATCATGAACCCCGGCGTGCTGCTGCCCGATGCCTGAGCTGATCCTCGCCATCGACGTCGGCACGACGGCGCTCGGGGCCGGTGTGTTCCGGCCGGACGGGACGCTGGAGGCCTTCGCCTCGCAGCGCCTGGTCTCGACGGCGCCGGCGCCCGGCCGGGTCGAGCAGGATCCGCGGCGGATCTGGAAGGCGGCCCGCACCGCCATCGCCGACGCCCTGGCCACCGCCCGCTGCGCCGCCGACGACCTGGCGGCCATAGGCGTCACTTCGCAGCGCACCAGCCTGATGCTCTGGGACCGCGACAACGGCCGGCCGCTGAGCCCCCTGGTGGTGTGGAGCGACCTGCGCGGCGTCGAGCGGGCGGCGCAGCTGCGCCAGGCCGGCCACTTCATCGCGCCGCAACAGGCGGCGGCCAAGCTCGAGGCCGTGGTCGCGGCGGCGCGCGGCAAGGCGCGGCGCCTGGCCTGGGGCAACGTCGACAGCTGGCTGATCTACCAGCTCAGCGGCGGCGCCGCCCACGTCACCGACGCCAGCCAGGCCTGGCCGACCGGCTACCTCGATCCGGCGAAGCTGGCGTGGAACGCGGGCCTGATCGAGCACCAGGGCCTCGACGTCTCGATGTTCCCGATCCTCGTCGACACCTGGGGTGTGCTGGCCGAGACCGACGAGGGCGTGCTGGGGGCCAGGGTCCCGATCTGCGCCGACATCGCCGACCAGCAGGCGGCGCTGATGGCCCATGGCGGCCAGGCCGGCTCGGTGAAGGTCACCTACGGCACCTCGGCCACCCTCGACCTCGGCACCGGCTCCGAGTTCGTGCTGAAAAGCCCGGTCCTGCCGCCGTTCGTGCTCGCCGCGGTCGGCGGGCGGCCCAGGTTCTGCCTGGAGGGCATGGTCTATTCCGCCGGCTCGGCGCTCGACTGGCTGCGCGGCGCCTTCAATCTTGGCGACCATGCGCGCTTCGAGGCGATCGCGAACCGGGCTTCAGACAGCGGCGGGGCGTGGTTCCTGCCGGCGCTGCAGGGGCTGGGAGCGCCGTACGGCGACGCCTCGCGGCGGGGCGTCCTGGGCGGTCTGGGCCTCGGCGTCACCCGCGCCCACATCGCCCGCGCGGCGATGGAGGGTCTGGCCTTCCGCGTGCGCGAGGTGTTCGAGCACGTCTTCGACCTGGCGGGCCTGGAGCCGCCCGCGGTGCTGGGCGTCGACGGCGGCCTGACCTCCAACGAGACCTTCCTGCAGATCCAGGCCGACCTCCTGGGCCGTCCGGTGCGCCGCCACGCGATCCGCGAGGCCACGGCCTGCGGCGCCGCCATCTGCGCGGGCCTGGGCGCCGGCCTGCTGACGGAGGCCGACGCGAAGGCCTTCGTGCGCTACGACGCCCCGGTGCGTCCGGTCCTGACCCCCGGCGAGGCGGGCGAACGCTTCGCGGCCTGGAAGGCGGCGGTGTACGGTTGAGAGCTCTCCTCCCCTTTTGGGGGAGGGGGACCGCGAAGCGGTGGAGGGGGCTCCAACGCACGCGGGCGTCCAGCTGGAGCCCCCTTCGTCTCGGCGCTATGCGCCGATCCACTTCCCCCAAGGGGGGAAGAGAGGGAGCACGATGGACCTCGGATTGAAGGACAAGGTGGTGTTCGTGGCCGGGGGCAGCCGCGGCATCGGGCTCGGCATCGTCGAGGCGCTGCTGGCGGAAGGGGCCAAGGTCGCCTTCGCCGCGCGCGGGGCCGAGGCGCTGGAGGCGACGCGCGCGCGCCTGGCCGCGGCCTACGGCGACGACCACGTCTGGGCGACCAGCGGCGACATGACCGACACCGCCGCGATCGAGCAGGCCCTGGCGGGGGCCGAGGCGGCGTTCGGGCCGATCTGGGGCGCGGTGGCCAACGTCGGCATCTATCCGACCCCGCCCGGCTTCGAGGTCGAGGACGCCAACTGGGACGCCGCCTTCGGCCAGAACCTCGACTCCGCCTTCCGCCTCGGCCGCGCGGCCCTGCGCCGGCTGACGCCGCGCAAGGAAGGGGCGGTGCTGTTCATCAGTTCGATCGCGGGCCTCGGCGCCCTCGGCACTTCCCTGACCTACGGCACGGCCAAGGCGGCCATGAACCACATGGCCAAGGAGCTGGCCCGGATCGCGGGGCCCAGCAACGTTCGGGTCAACGTCATCGCGCCCGGCAACATCATCTTCCCCGGCGGGTCGTGGGAGGCCAACTCCACCGGTCCGCGCGCCGACGCATGGGCCCGCTGGATCAAGCGCGAGGTGCCGATGAACCGCTACGGCCGCCCCGAGGAGATCGGCGCCGCCGCCGCCTTCCTGCTGTCCCCCGCGGCCAGCTTCATCACCGGCGCCGTGGTCCCCGTGGACGGCGGCCAGACGCGGTAAGGACATGCGAACCGCGAAGGGCGCGAAGGACGCGAAGAGGCTCTGCCCACGAGCCAGTCGCGTTGGCCCGATGACTTCGCGCGCTTCGCGCCTTCGCGGTCAAACGATCCTCCTGCGGCAGACACTGGCCGCCGTCAGTTCACGGCCAGGCCGTAGAGTTCGGCGACGTTGTCGTGGCAGATGCGGTTGCGTTCGTGCTCGGTCAGGCCCTTGGTCTGCTCGTCCAGCACCGCCTGCGAGTGCGGCCAGGTCGAGTCCGAGTGGGGGAAGTCGCTGGCCCACATCAGGCGCTCGACGTTGACGAGGTCCTTGGTCTGGAAGGCCACGTAGTCGTCCTGGAAGGTCATGTAGATGTGGTCGCGGAAGTAGTCGCTGGGCATGCGCTTCAGCGGCGGCGCCTTCATCCAGTAGCGGTGCCGCTTATAGGCATGG
Source organism: Caulobacteraceae bacterium (assembly GCA_035549595.1). GTDB lineage: Bacteria > Pseudomonadota > Alphaproteobacteria > Caulobacterales > Caulobacteraceae > Acaudatibacter. The sequence continues at coordinate 10,018 of DASZQQ010000125.1, read as the reverse complement.
TCCATGCGGTACATGTAGTGCGGCGCCCAGCCGGCGTCGGCCTCGACGCAGACGATCTTCAGGCCCGGATGCCGGTCGAAGACGCCCGAGAAGATCAGGGTGCCCATGATGTCCTGGCAGCCGCGGATGATGCTGAGGAAGCTGTTGATCCGCGGGCCGCGCGGGTTCTGCGCCAGGGAGCCGGACTTGGTCGTCAGGATGTGGAACGAGAGCGGCAGGCCGAGCTCGACCGCCGTCGCCCAGACCTTGTCGTAGACGGGGCTGTCGTAGTCCTCGACGGCCGGGTCGCCGGGCATCATCACGCCCTTGAAGCCCATGGCCTTGACCGCTTTCAGCTCCTCGACCCCGTCCTCGGGCGTGCGCATGGAGACCTGGGCGAGGCCATGGAGGCGCGAGGGCGCCTCGGCGCAGTATTCGGCCAGCCAGCGGTTGTAGGCCTCGAAGCAGGCCTTCTTGAAGTCGAAGTCGGGGTGGTTGCAGATCAGCATGCCGACGGTGGGGTAGATCATCTCCGCCCCGACCCCGTCGCGCTCCTGGTCGGCGACGCGGTACTTCGGGTCCCAGCCCGAGCGCCACAGATCCTGGAAGGCGACGCCGTCGGTGGTGATCTGGGCCGGGTCCTTGCCGGCCGCGGCCAGCAGGCCCAGGGGCACCGGCGTCGGCATGCCCTCGATCACGAAGGCGTCCCCGACCTTGTCCAGGGTGCGGATGCGCGGGGCCCGATCGCGGAACTTCGGGTCGATGTAGTCGACGTAGCAGTTGGGCGGCTCGGTGATGTGCGAATCCGCCGAGATCGGCGTCCTGAGCATGGCCGGTTCTCTCCCTGGCGCGTTTGTCTCCCGTCGTTGACTTAAGCACCCGCGGCGCCGCCGGTGCAATGCGCGCGGGGCGGGAGATCGGCGACCGATGGTGCTGCGACGGTCTGCCGCGGCGCCGGAGCCTGGCTGCTTAAGGGGTTGCAGAAACGGGCTGCGTGAGGATGCACCGAAACGACGAGCGGCCCTCCCATGCTGAACCACCTCTCCGTCCCCAAGAAGCTGCTCGTCGCCTTCTCGGCGATGATGTCGGTCTGCGGCCTGGCCACGGGCCTCGTGCTCTGGGACCTCGCCTCGGTGCAGCGCGCGACGCTGCAGGCCGACGCGTCCGTCGCCCAGGTCATGGCCGCCAGCCATCTGAGGGCCGACGCCCTGGAGGCCCAGAACGCCCTGCGCGGCTATGTGGCGACCGGGGAGGACGCCTATTCGGCGCAGTTCACGGCCGCCAGCCGCGCCTTCGCCGCCGACGAGAAGGCCCTGGCCGCGGCCGACCCGGAAGGGGCCTATGGCGAGGCCCTGAAGCAGCTCGACGCGGCCCATGCAAAGTTCCAGGGCGAGGCCGAGGGGCTGATCACGGCGGCGGCCGACCCGGTGGGGCGCGCCGAGACGAGCGCGAAGCTGGCCAGCACAGCGCAGCTGGACGAGGTGCGGCGGATCCTCGCCGGCGTCGACGCCCGCCAGAAGCGGCTGGCTGATCGGCGCGGGGAAGCGCGCGGCCAGGCCTTCGCCATCGCCTATCTCGGCATGCTCCTGGGCGCGATCGGCGCCCTCGTCCTCTCGACCGGCCTCGTCTGGCTGCTGAACCGGGCGCTGGGCCGGCCGGTGACGGCCCTGACCCAGGTGATGACGCGTCTGGCCGCCGGCGACAACACGGTCGAGCCGCCGGGCGCCGACCGCCGCGACGAGATCGGCCGCATGGCCCAGGCCGTCGTCGCATTCCGGCGCGCGGCGCTCGAAAAGCTGGCGGTCGAACGGGAAGTGGAGGCCGAGCGGGCCCGCAGCGAGGCCGACCGCAGCGCCGCCGAGGCCGAACGCGCGGCCGCCCAGGCCGACCAGCAGCGCGTGGTCGAGGCCCTCGGCCGCGGCCTGGCGCAGCTCGAGGGCGGCGACCTGACCTTCCGCCTGACCGAGCGCTTCCCCGACGCCTACGCCAAGCTGCACTCGGACTTCAACGCCGCCATGGACAAGCTGCAGGCGGTGCTGCGCGACATCGTCGGCCGGGCCGACGCCATCCGCAGCGACGCCGGCCAGATCGCCAGCGCCGCCGACGACCTCTCGCGCCGCACGGAGCACCAGGCCGCGAGCCTGGAGGAGACGGCCGCGGCGATGGAGGAGATCACCGCCACGGTGCGCAAGTCGGCCGAGGGCGCGGCCGCCACCCGCACCACCGTCGGGCGCACCCGCGACGAGGCCGAGCGCTCGGGCGAGGTGGTCGGCCACACGGTGGCGGCGATGACCGGCATCGAGACCTCGTCGCGCGAGATCGCCCAGATCATCGGCGTGATCGACGAGATCGCCTTCCAGACCAACCTCCTGGCGCTCAACGCCGGGGTCGAGGCGGCCCGCGCCGGCGAGGCCGGCCGCGGCTTCGCCGTGGTGGCCTCGGAAGTGCGGGCGCTGGCCCAGCGCTCGGCCGACGCGGCCAAGGAGATCAAGACCCTGATCTCGTCGTCCGGCGGCCAGGTCGAGCGCGGCGTCACCCTGGTGTCCGAGACCGGCGCGGCCCTGCGCAGCATCGCCGACGGCGTGGCCCAGATGAGCCGGCTGGTCGAGGAGATCGCCGCCTCGTCGCAGGAACAGGCCTCGGGCCTGGCCCAGGTCAACCGCGCCGTGGAGGAGATGGACAAGGTCACGCAGCAGAACGCGGCCATGGTCGAACAGTCGACCGCCGCCGCCGCCAGCCTCAACGCCGAGGCCGAGGACCTGGCGCGGCTCGTGGGCCGGTTCCGGGTTGGGACGTCGTCGGCCGGCGCCGCCCCGCGCGCGGCGGCTTAGCCTTCCAACTCTTCCCCCAGAGAGGGAAGAGCGAGGCGTTCAGAACCCCAGTTCGGCCATCTCCACGGCGCGCTTCTCGCGGGCGCTGATCTCGGCGGCGAGGCCCATGGCGACGGCGCGCAGGCCGTCGTCGGCGGTCACCTGGACCGGGGCGAGGCCCCGCGCGGCCTCCAGGAAAGCCTTCAGCTGGTAGTAGGTCGCGCCGTGGTGCGTGCCCGCGGCCAGGGCGGCCTTGTCCACCGGCACCTGGATCGACTGCACCTGTTTGCGCGAGCCGGGCGGCACCCGGGGCGAGAAGGTGACCATGCCGTCGGGGATGCGCACGTCGAGCCGCGCCTCGCTGCCGACCGCGACGATCTCCTCCTGCGTCTTGGCCCCCTCGGCGAACATGCAGAGGTCGAGCATGGCCCGCCGTCCGTCCTCGAAGTCCACGACGGTGAAGCTGTTGTCGAGGATGTCGGGCCGCTCGCCGCCGTAGGCCTCGTCGAGGTGGTTCACGTCCATTCCGCCCGAGCAGAACACCCGCACCGGCTCGGCGCCGACGATCAGGCGCATCAGGTCGAAGAAGTGGCAGCACTTCTCGACCATGGTGCCGCCGGTGTTGCGCGAGAACCGGTTCCAGTCGCCGACCTTCCTCAGGAACGGGAAGCGGTGCTCGCGGATCGACAGCATCACCAGCTTGCCGACGCGCCCCGTGCGCACCTCCTCGATGAAGCGCGCCGCCGGGGGCATGAAGCGGTACTCCATGCCGGTCCAGAACACCGCGTCGCGCGCCCTGGCCCGCTCGGCCGCCCAGCGCGCGTCGGCGAGGGTGGTGCACAGCGGCTTTTCGCACAGGATCGGCAGGCTGGTGCGAAACAGAGGCTCCAGCACCGCGCGGTGCGTGTGGTTCGGCGAGGCCACGATCACCGCGTCGACCTCGCCCTCCTCGAGCATCGGCGCCACGCCCTCGAACACCTGCGCCTCGACCTCGGTGTCGCCCAGGGTCTGCAGCGCCTTGTCGATCGACGTCACCACCGGGTCGGCCAGGGCCGTAACGGCCACGTCCGGGAAGAGCTTCAGGTTGCGCAGGTGCTCTCGCCCCATCATGCCTGCGCCGACGAGGCCGATGCGGAGGCGGTCGGGCATCGCGGGGGTCTCCTTGCGAACGGGCGGGGGGCGACGTTCTCGCCGCCGCGGGCCGCGCGTGCAAGGCCACAGGACGGTCCGGGCGGCGCGGCCATGCCCGATCCGCGCTCAACCGCCGCGCGTCATGTCGCCGCCTGTTCGCGCCGGCCGGCTCACCCCACGGTCGCCCGCGAGGTCGCCGGCGGCGTCCGGGGCGTCGTCGCGTCTGGAAGTCCCCCCAAGGATCCTGGCGCAGCGTCCGGACCCGACCGGCGGCCCGACTTCCGAACCCTTTCCCGCGAAGGCCAGTTGTGGCCAAATGCGCCCGTCCGTCGCCCGGCGACGGGCGCGCCCTGCGCCTCGCCGTCGGCGACTTGCCGAAGTGGAGGCTTTGCATGTCTCAGACAACCTTCGAGGCCCAGCGCCGCGCCGAAGCGAGCGAGTCCATGAGCGAGGCCCTGGCGCACAGCTGGTGGGCCATGGCGCTTCGCGGAATCGCCGCGGTGGTGTTCGGCCTGGCCGCCGTCGCCGCGCCGGCCGCCTCGCTCGTGTCGCTGGTCCTGGTCTTCGCCGGCTACATGTTCGCCGACGGGCTCTTCGCCCTGATCGGCACGGTGCAGGCGGCCCGGCACAACGGCCACTGGGGCCTGATGGGCCTCTTGGCCCTGGCTGACTTCGCCGCGGCGGCGGTGACGGTGATCTCGCCCGGCATCACGGTGCTGGCGTTCGGCCTGCTGATCGGCGCCTGGGCCTTCGCCGCCGGCGTCTTCTGCCTGATCGGCGCGGTGCGGCTGCACCAGGACCACGGCCGGCTGTGGCTCGCCCTCGGCGGCGCCGCGGCGGTGGTGTTCGGCGTGCTGATGCTGCTGGCGCCCATGGCCGGGGCGGTAGTGCTGACCTGGGAGCTGGGCGTCTTCGCCCTGGCGTTCGGCGTCTTGCAGCTGCTGCTCGCCTGGCGCCTCAGGCCGCACCGCCACGAGCGCCACCCGCACCACGTCCATCCGCTGAGCGCCTGAACGGGGCCCCTCGAAGGCCGCTTGCCTTACCCGGCGGAGGGGGTGATTGCGTGGGCGCCATGACACGCGATCTTTCCCGCGAAGCCGAAGCCTTCCGCCGCGACGGGGTCACGCTTCTGAAGGGGGCCCTGTCGCCGGCGGCGCTGGAGGCGCTGAAGGGCGCCTACGACTGGAGCCTCGCCAACCCCGGGCCCGGCGCCTCGCGCATCCGCCAGAAGAGCGAGGGCCTGTTCTACCAGGACCTCTACAATCCGGGCTGCCAGGCGGCCTACGCCGAGCCGCTCAGGGCCTCGGGCGTCGCCGACATCGTGGCGGCGATCTGGGGCACGCGGGACGTCTGGTTCATGTACGAGCAGGTGTTCCTGAAGGAGGGCGGCGAGACCCGGCGCACGCCCTGGCACCAGGACTCCTCGTACCTGGCCGTCGGCGGCGAGGACCTGCTGGTCATGTGGATCAGCTTCGATCCCGTGCCCGCGGCCGACGCCCTGGAGTTCGTCAAGGGCTCGCACCGGGGCGTGCTCTACAACGGCTCCAGCTTCGACGTGGACGACGACACCGCCCCGCTGCACGCCACCGACGCCGTGCCGCGCCTGCCGGACATCGAGGCCCGCCGGGGCGACTACGACATCGTCTCCTGGCCGACCGAGCCCGGCGACGTGATCCTGTTCCACCCGGCGACCCTGCACGGCGGCGCGGCGACCCATCCGGGCGGCCGGCGCCGGACCCTGACCCTGCGCTTCTTCGGCCAGCGCTCGCACTACGAGAAGCGCCCGGGCCCCGCAGGCCCGCGCGTCTCCGGCTTCCACGACCGCATGACCGACGGCGCGCCTTTCCGGCACGCGAGCTTCCTGAAGCTGGCGTGAGCGATCGGGGACAGGATCGAGATCCTGTCCCCAGCCTTGCCGCAGCAGGCCCGCGCCTCTACGGAAGGCCGATGAGCGACGTCGCCGCCCATAGCCTGCCGGCGTGGATCTATTCCGATCCCGGGTACTTCGCCCTGGAGCGGCAGCGCGTGTTCCGCCAGGCCTGGCAGGTGGTCTGCCACCTCAGCGACATCCCCGGGCCCGGCGACTTCCACACCCTCGATTTCCTGGACGAGCTGGTCGTCACCGTGCGCGGCGAGGACGGCCAGGTGCGCAGCTTCCACAACGTCTGCCGCCACCGCGCCGCGCGCGTGGTGGACGGCGACAAGGGCAACTGCGGGCGGCGGATGGTCTGCCCCTACCACGCCTGGAGCTACGGCCTCGACGGACGGCTGATCCGCACACCGGCCTGGCAGGACTTCGAGGGCCTCGATCCGGTGCAGCACGGTCTCGCGCCGGTCGAGCAGGAGATCTTCGCCGGCTTCGTCTTCGTCCGCTTCGCGCCGGGCCTGCCGAGCGTCGCCGAGATGATGGCGGCCTACGCCCCCGAGCTCGCCGCGCACCGGTTCGAGGACCTCGTGCCCCTCGGCCGCGTGACCCTGCGGCCGCGCGCCGTGAACTGGAAGAACATCGGCGACAACTACTCCGACGCCCTGCACATCCCCGTCGCCCACCCGGGCCTCTCGCGCCTTTTCGCCGGCAGCTACCGCATGGAGGCCAGGGACTGGGTCGAGAAGCTGTGGGGCGATATCACCGAAAAGCCCTCGCCGAACCTGGTCGAGCGCGCCTACCAGGCGCTGCTGCCGGTCTTCGACCACCTGCCCGAGGCCGACCGACGGCGCTGGAGCTACTACAAGCTCTGGCCGAACATCGCCTTCGACGTCTACCCGGACCAGGTCGATTTCATGCAGTGGATCCCGGTCTCGCCGACCACCTCGGTGATCCGCGAGATCGCCTATGTGCTGCCCGACGAGAGGCGCGAGGCCAAGGCCGCGCGGTACCTGAACTGGCGCATCAACCGCCAGGTCAACGCCGAGGACACCGCCCTGATCGCCCGCGTCCAGGCCGGCATGGCCTCGTCGTCCTACCGCACGGGCCCCCTGGCCAGGGGCGAGATCGGCCTCACCGCCTTCGCCGAGCGCCTGACCCGCTTCATCCCCGAGACCTTCGACGAGGCGCCGCTGAGGGCCGTTCGCCAGTGACCCAGGACGTCATCCTCGTCGGCGGGGGGCACAATGGCCTGACCTGCGCCTTCTACCTGGCGCGGGCGGGGCTGAAGGTGACGGTGCTGGAGCGGCGCGACGTGGTCGGCGGGGCGGCGGTGACCGAGGAATTCCACCCCGGCTTCCGCAACTCGGTGGCCAGCTATACCGTCTCGCTGCTGAACCCCAAGGTCATCGCCGACATGGACCTCGCCCGCCATGGGCTGCAGGTCGTGTTCCGGAAGATGTCGAACTTCCTGCCCCTGGACGGCGGCTACCTCTGCGTCGGCGAGGGGCGGACAAAGGCCGAGGTGGCCAAGTTCTCGGCCCGCGACGCCGAGGCGCTGGACGCCTATGGCGAGCGCCTGGAGACCATCGCCGACGTGCTGCGCGACCTGGTGCTGGCGACGCCGCCGAACCTGGTCCACGGCGGCTGGTCGGCGGCGCTGCCGGAGCTGCTGAAGGGCGCGGGCGTGGCGCAGCGGCTGAACCGGCTGGACCTCGTCGCCCAGCGCGACCTCCTGGAGCTCTTCACCCGCTCGGCCGGCGACTTCCTGGACGGCTGGTTCGAGAGCGATCCGATCAAGGCCGCGTTCGGCTTCGATGGCGTCGTCGGCAACTACGCCAGCCCCTACACCCCCGGCTCGGCCTATGTGCTGCTGCACCACGTGTTCGGCGAGGTGAACGGCCGCAAGGGCGCCTGGGGCCACGCCATCGGCGGCATGGGCGCGATCACCCAGGCCATGGCGGCGGCCTGCCGCGAGCAGGGGGTGACGATCCGCACCGGGACGGGCGTCGCCGAGGTGCTGACCAGGGGCGGCCGCGCCACGGGCGTGGTGACCTCGGCCGGCGAGCGGCTGGACGCCCGCGCCGTAGTCTCGAACCTCAATCCCAAGCTGCTGTTCGGCGGCACGATGGTCGACCCGGCCGCCCTGCCGGACGACTTCCGCAGGCGCATCGCCGGCTACAAGGTCGGTTCGGGCACCTTCCGCATGAACGTGGCGCTTTCGGAGCTGCCGAGGTTCCGCGTCCTGCCCGAGGCCGGCGACCACCTGACCGCCGGCATCATCATCGCGCCCACCATGGCCTACATGGACCGCGCCTACACCGACGCGCGGGCGCACGGCTGGTCGCGCGAGCCGATCGTCGAGATGCTGATCCCCTCGACCCTCGACGGCAGCCTGGCGCCGGAGGGGCGGCACGTGGCCAGCCTGTTCTGCCAGCACGTGGCCCCGGTCCTGCCGCACGGGCGCTCGTGGGACGACCACCGCGAGGAGGTCGCCGACCTGATGATCGCCACGGTCGACGCCCACGCGCCGGGCTTCGCCGCCTCCGTGATGGGCCGGCAGATCAACTCGCCGCTCGACCTGGAGCGCGCCTTCGGCCTCGTCGGCGGCGACATCATGCACGGCGCTCTGACGCTCGATCAGATGTTCTCGGCCCGGCCGGTGCTGGGGCACGGCGACTACCGCACGCCGGTGGCGGGGCTCTACCAGTGCGGGGCCGGAACCCATCCGGGCGGCGGCGTCACCGGCGCGCCCGGCCACAACGCCGCGCGCGAGGTGCTGAAGGACGTCCGGCGCGGGCGCCTGAAGGGCTGAGCGGGACCGCGCCCGGATCGGGAACCGACGTTCGCCGCAGGCATTCCTAAGGCTGGCGCGACGGACCGCGCTCCGCCCCGACGCGGGCGGGAGCCGCGCCGCCATCCCTTCAACGAACCAGGAGGCCAGCCATGCTCGGCCTTATGCTTCACATGCTTCCGCTCACCGCCGTCGCCGCCCTCGGCGCCGCCGCGGTTGCGGTTCCCGCCCACGCCCAGCCGTACGACGATGGCTACGGCTACAGCGACGCCACCGAAGTCCCGGGGGTCACCGTCGAGGCGCCGCGGGTGCTGGGCCGCACCGCCATCGGCGCGCCGATCCAGCTGGTCTCGACCTCGCGGGTGGTCGATCTTTCCGACCTCGACCTGTCCACCGGCTGGGGCGCGCACGAGATGCGGGTCCGCATCGAACGGGCCGCGCGCGACGCCTGCGACCAGCTCGACCGCGATTACCTGACCATCGACCAGGGCTCGTCGGACTGCTACCGCCAGGCCGTCAACAACGCGATGTACGACGCCGAGGACCGCCTGGGCTTCGAACCCGCCGGCTGGTGACGAGAGCGGGGACATGATCCCGCCCGGCGGGTTCGTGTCCCCACCCTCTGGGGATACTAAGCCGCCGGCTTGAACCGCAGGCTGTGGCGCAGGCCGATGGCGGGAATCTTGCCGAAGTCGGCCGGGCCGGCGACCTCGCGGTCGATGTCGCGGAAGAAGCCCTCGGCCGTGGCCGGGGTGTCGATGACCAGAACGCGGGCCGGGGTCCCGCTGGCGCCCTTGAACGCGTGGACGACGCCGCCGGGCGCATAGAGGAAGTCGCCCTCGCCGTAGAGCGCCCAGGTCTCGCCGATCAGGAACATCACCTCGCCGGCCAGCACGTAGTAGGCCTCGTCCCACGGATGGTCGTGCGGCGGCGGCCCCTGGTCCCTGGGCAGGGTCACCTCCATCGCCGAGAAGGTGCGGCCCGTGCGCTCGGCCTCGCACAGGAAGCGCACGTCCGTGCCGAGCACCGTCAGGCTCTCCCCCTCGCCGCGCTTCAGCGCATGCGGCTGCTTGTCCATCCCTGCTCTCCTGCTGTAAGCTTGATGTCATACGGTATGACAAGTAGGCAGCTAGTATGTCAACCCCGGGCGCGAGCCTCACCGACCGGCACACCGACGCCACCCTGAAGCTGATCGTCGGCACGGCTGCGGATCTGCTGGAACGGGGCGGCGTCGACGAGGTCACTGCGCGTGCAGTTGCGAAGGCGGCGGGCATGTCCGAGCGCACCGTGTTCCGCTACTTCGCCTCGCGCGACGCCTTCCTGGACGCGGTAGCCGCCGAGGTCGCCCGGCGCATCGACGCGCCGTCGCCCCCGGCGTCGCTGGAGGCCCTGCGCGACTTCGCGGACCCGCTCTACCGTCGCTTCGAGGAGAAGGCCGAC
>DASZQQ010000124.1:0-15241 GCA_035549595.1 Caulobacteraceae bacterium | reverse complement strand
CGGCCGCGGTCGCGGCGGCCAGGACGCCGGCGGCGGCGGCGCACTTCAGGATTCGGTAGCGGCTGATCGCCCTCATGGTCATTCCCCCTCGCGGCTCTCAAGGGCCGCTCGACTTGTTGCAGGGTGGAATTCTGGCGGGCGGGCTCGCCTGCGACCATGGCGCAAATATTCAGGTGACTGGCAAATGTGGTTTGTTAGTTAGAATACTAACAGGCGGCGTGGGGCAGGACCCCCCGGGCCGCCGGGGGGACCGCCATGCGACGCCTGCCACCGCTGACCGCCCTGCGCGCCTTCGAGGCCGTCGGACGACTGGGCAGCATCAAGGAGGCGGCCGACGAACTGAACGTCACCACCGCCGCCATCAGCCACCAGATCCGCTCGCTCGAGGAGCATCTCGACATCGAACTGTTCTCGCGCGGCGCGCGCAGCCTGAAGCTGACGCGCGACGGGTTGGAGTTCCTGGCCGCGGCCACGCGCGCGTTCGACCTGCTGCACGACGGCGCCGAGCGGCTGTCCCGGCGCAGGCGGCGCCAGAGCCTGGTCGTCAACAGCCTGCCGACCTTCGCCAGCAGCTTCCTGGTGCCGCGCCTGTCGCAGTTCCACGCCCAGCACCCCGAGATCGAGCTGGAGGTCACCACCAGCGGCAAGTTCGGCGAGCCGATCGACCTTCGCCAGATGGGCGCCGACCTCGCCATCCGCGCCGGCCTGCGCGAGAGCGCCTGGCCCGGCCTCGCCGCCGAGCGGCTGGTGCCGGAGATCATGTTCCCGGTCTGCTCGCCGGCTCTGTTGAAAGGACCCACGCCGCTGCGCGAGCCAGGCGACCTGGCGCGCCAGACGCTGCTGATCGCGACGACGCCGGAGGGCTGGCCGGACTGGCTGGAGGCGGCGCGCGGCCAGGGCTGGAACGTCGACGGCGTCGACCCCACCCACGGCGTCCGGTTCGACACCATCGGCATGGCCATGGCGGCGGCGGTCGAGGGCATGGGCGTGGTCATCGGCCGCCGGCCGCTGGTCAATACCTACCTGGAATCCGGCCGGCTCGTGGCGCCCTTCGACCTGACGGTCACGAGCAAGCTCGCCTACTGGCTGGTCTATCCGCCGGCCATGGCCGAGGCGCGCAACCTGCGCCTGTTCCGCGACTGGCTGCGGCTGGAGCTCGGGCTCGGCGAGGGCGAACCGGCGGCGACGTCTGCGGCCTGAGGGCGATCGGTCGAGACCGGACCGGCGAATCCAGTTTGCGGGTCGGCTGAATTCTTTCGACTGGCGCCGCCACTGCGGCCGGCGGCAGGTTCCGGCCGAACGCGTCCCGACGCACCCCGCCTGGAGGAACCATGTCCGAAGTCCCGCCCACCGCGTCCAAGCCCCTCGTGCGGGCCTCCATCGCCGCGGCGACAGCCAAGGCCCTGATCGAGGCCGCCGAGGCCAAGGCGCGCGAGATCGGCGTGCCGATGGTGATCGCCGTCGTCGACGAGTCCGGCGTGCTGAAGGCGTTCTCGCGCATGGACGGGGCGCCGCTGCTGAGCGTCGACATCGCCCAGGACAAGGCCTACACGGCCGCGGCCTACGCCATCCCGACCCACGCCTGGTTCGACTTCATCAAGGGCGATCCGCCCCTGCTGCACGGCATCGTCAAGACGCCGCGCCTGGTGGTGTTCGGCGGCGGCTACCCGGTCGAGCAGGACGGCGCTGTCGTCGGCGGCATCGGCGTCAGCGGCGGCCACTACGAGCAGGACATGGCCGTGGCCACGGCGGCCCTGGCGATCCTCGGCGGCTAGAGCGCGTTCCGCAAAAGTGGAACCCGGTTTTGCGATCAGAACGCGCTCGAACTCTTGATTCCAGGGGTTTCAACGGCCCAGCACGCGCAGGCGGTGCGCCTCGGTGAAGAGTTCGGCCGGCGCCGCCTCGGGTCCGGCCATGACGGCGAGCGCGTGCATCCCCAGCGTCGGGTCGGCCGCGGAGCGGGCGTGGTAGTCGCGCCGCCGTTCACGCGCGGCGTCGTCGAACTCCATGTCTAGGGCCGCCTGCAGGGCGGCGGCGAAGCGCAGGCGGCGCATGCGCTCGGACCGCTCCTCGGCGTAGGGGGCGAAGTCGACGGCGGACCAGTCGTCCGTGGCCCTCAGGATGTCGCTGACGAGGCGCACGTCGCGATAGGTGATCGAGAGGCCGAGGCCGACGATCGGGTCGTTCCAGCCGGCCGCGTCGCCGACCAGGACCACGCCCGGCGCGTAGGGCGGATCGGTCCAGGCGTCGTTGTTGAAGTAGCTGTAGAGCGGCCCAGCGGGCGTGGCGTCGGCGAGGTGATGGTTGGCCGGCGCCGAGGCCATGCGGAAGGCCTCGAGGAACCGGCGCGGCCCGTCGGGGCCGGCGAACCGGGACTTCTGGTCCAGCGCATAGCCGCCGTAGACCCGGACTCTCCCGCCGCCCTGCGGGAAGGCGAGGAAGCCGAAGTCGCCCTCGGTGCCGATCGCCTGCAGGGTCTCGTCCCAGCCGTCGGCGCCCTCCACCAGCAGGCCGGCGAACCAGTGGTGCGGCCTTTCCTGGTGCAGCACGATGCCGGCCGCCTCGCGCACGCCCGAGGCGCGGCCGTCGGCGCCGACGATCAAGGGCGCGGTGGCCTCGAATGTCTGGCCGCCGTGTTCGTAGGTCACGGCTGGCGAAACGCCCGGGACGATCTTGGTCACGGTGACGCCGCGCAGGGCGTGGGCGCCGGAGCGGACCGCCTCGTCGAACAGGGTCTGGCAGTGGTGCGGATGGCCGATGCAGAGCGGCCCCGGCACGTCGGGCGCGAAGATACTCAGCGGCAGGGTCCGCGCCTCGGACTCCTCGGGCGAGCGGGTCTCGTCGTAGGTGGTGTGGCGCGTCAGGTGATGGCCGCCGGCGCCCATCAGCAGGTCGTAGAGGCCGAGCCGGCGGACTTCGGTGACGCCCCAGGGCGCGATCCACTCGCCGCGCACGCGGTCCTCGAACACCTCGGACTGCTCGAGCAGCAGCACGCGGCGCCCCTCGCGCGACATGACGGCGGCGAGCGCGGAGCCGGCGATGCCCCCACCGACGACGATCAGGTCCCAAGCGTTCATCCGCGCCTCCCTCGGAGGCGACTATGGCCGCCGGACCTTGCGGCGCCCAAGGGAAATAAAGCGCGGGACCGGCGGCGCCTGCTCGAGTCGCCGCCGCCCGTGGAGGCTCAGAACCGGTAGCCGACCTCGACGCCGTAGCGCGGACCCGCGCCCGGCGAGATGAAGGAGCCGCCGAACTCCGGCGCCGGGATCACCTCGTTCAGGTACTTCTCGTTGCCGATGTTCTGGCCGTAGGCCGTGATCGTCAGGTTGCGGTATTCGAGGCCGACGCGCAGGTCGACGGTGGTGTAGGCCGAGCGCCGGGCCAGCGTGTAGTTCGCGCGGCCCAGGGCGCCGTAGGCGAACTCGAACACCGTCGGGTTGTCCTGCGCCTGGACCACGTGGAACCAGGTTTCGCCGACGCCCCGGACGTCGACGCGGCCGTGGAAGGTCAGGTCGTTGCCGAGCGGCCGGTCGTACTGCGCGGCCAGGTTCCAGGTGTACTTCGGCGTATAGGGCGACTCGTTGCCGACCGTGTCGGGCCGCACCGAGTTCCGGTCGATCCGCGAGTGGGTGTAGGCGCCCGATGCGGAGAGGGTCAGGTTGTCGGTGGCGCGCCACTGGCCGCCGACCTCGACGCCGCGCAGGCGCACGCGGTCGATGTTGGAGACGACGCGCAGCAGGCCGAAGGGGCCCACGAAGAACTCGAAGAACTGCATGTCCTTCACGGTGTTGTCGTAGGCGGCCAGGTCGAGCGTCAGGCGGCCGTCGAGCAGCCGGCCCTTCAGGCCCGCCTCGAACTCGCTGTTCAGCTCCTTCTTGTAGCTGTCCTGGATCGACACCGGCGCAAAGCCCGCATTGGTCCGGGCCGGGTTGATGAAGGCGTTGATCGTCGCCTGGCTGCCGGCGTTGTTGAAGCCGCCGGATTTGAAGCCGATGCCCCAGTCGCCGTAGACCGTCCACTGCGGGTCGATGGTCCAGCGCAGGCCGACCTTGGGCTGGACCTGCGAGAAGGTCTTGGACTGGTCGTGCACCCCGGCGGGGTTCAGGGTCGGGTCGAGGGCCGGGTTCAGCGGCGCGCCGCCGGTGTAGGGCGGGCCGTTGTAGTCGATGTACTGCGTCAGGGCGTTGGTCGGCACGAGGTTGTGGTCGTGACGGCGCTCGACGTCGTAGCGCAGGGCCACGGAGGCCTCGACGTTGGAGACCACGTCGTACTGCACCTGGCCGAACACGGCGCCGATGTCGCTTCGGAAGTTGTCCGACAGGAGCTGTTCGGTGGCGTAGGGCTGGCCGCTGGGGACGTAGAGCGAGCGCGGCGGCGCGCCGACGCCGGAATCGATGCCCGTGGAGACGCCGACGTCACGGTCGATGTGCAGGTAGTAGACGCCGGCCAGCCACCGCAGGCGGCCGCCGGAGGGCGAGGTCAGGCGCAGCTCGACGCTGGCGTCCTGCTGGTTGCGGCGCTGGTACTGGTAGCCGTCGCACGCCGTCGGCGTGTACGGGCCGAAGAACGAGCCGCCCGGCGTCGGGGCCAGGAACTGCGGCGAGGGCAGGGTCACGCCCTGGGCTGAGAGGGCGGCGGTCGAGGAGACGCAGCTCGGCGCCGCGTTGAAGAACCCGAACGAGGCCGAGGTGCCGTCGGCGATCAGGTCGTTCTTGATGTTGGAGTACAGGCCCCAGCCGGTGAACTTGGCCCAGCCGAAGTCGTGCTCCAGCTTGGCGGAGAGCTCGTAGGCGGTCTGCCAGTTCACGTCCTCGACGTTGTTCTGGTAGACGAAGTTGTGCGCGTTGACGTTCTCGTAGAACGCCGGGGTGCTGGTCACGCTGGCCAGGGCCGGCAGGGCGAAGGCGGCGTTGAAGTTGATCGAGCCGGCGCGCAGCTGGCCGTAGCGGGCCTTGACGTCGAGGTTGGTGTCGGCGTCGATGTCGACCACCACCCGGGCGTTGATGTTGCCGCCGCGATAGGCGTCGAGGCCGATCTGGTTCTTGAACAGGCTGTTGCGGTACTGGCCGTCGGTGTTGCGGAAATCGCCCGACAGCGTGCCGCGCACCTTGTCGGACAGGGGGCCCGAGAGGCTGAACTTGGCGGTGTAGCTGCCGAGGTTGCCGGCGCTGGCCTGGACCATGCCGGTGACGTGGTCGCTGGGCAGCTCGGTGGTGACGATGATCGCACCGGCCGTGGCGTTGCGGCCGTAGATCGCGCCCTGCGGACCCTTCACGGCCTCGATCTGGCGCAGGTTCGTGAATTCGCGGTTGAAGGCCGCGGGGTTGGTCATCTGGATGCCGTCGATGACGAAGGCGAAGCTCGGGTCGGCGTCGCGGGCCCCGTTCAGGCCGCGGATGTTGACCTGGCTGTCGCCCTGTTCGGCCGAGCCGTTGACCATGCTGACGCCGGGCGTCAGGGCGACGATGTCGTCGGCGCGGCTGACGCCGGCGGACCTCAGGGTGCTGGAGGTCAGCACCGAGACGGCGGCGGGGACGTCCTTCAGGTTCTCGGTCCGCTGCCGGGCCGTGACGGTGATCTCGCCGATCTCGACGACGTTGCCCGAGCCCGCGCTCGCCGCGGGCGCGGTGGTCTCGGCGCCGGCGGCCGAGGCCGCGGCGAGCGCGATCAGAGAACTTCCGCCCAGCGCGGCGGTGCGAAGAATCCTGTGCATGGGTTGAAGCTCCCCCAGTGGTCCCAGCGGTCTTCGGCGCCCCCGGCCGGGATCTGACGCCCCGATTCGCCGACGATCCGAAAAACCTTCAGCTCAGCTTTGTATACAAAAACGGAGGACGCAAGCTTTTCGCGGCCGCCGGCCGGGGCATGACCCTAGGGGCGTTGCCACGGTGTCACACTGGGGGCGCCGGCGCCTGCCGCCTGTGCAGGGCGGATGTCCGCGCCAGCGGCCCTCAGCTGCGGGAGGCCGCCGCGGCGGCGATGGCGGCCATCGCCTCGGCCTCGCCGACCACCTCGGCATATTTCGCCTGAAGATCGAACAGGTTGGCCTCGTGGGGGCCGGCCGCGCGGTCGCCGCACGCCTCGCGCACGACGAACGGGATGAAGCCGTTCTGCAGGGCGTCCGTGGCGCTGGCCCGGACGCATCCGGAGGTCGTGAAGCCGCCGATAACGACGGTGTCGACGCCGAGCGCGCGCAAGGTCGCCGCCAGCGAGGTGCCGGCGAAGGCCGATGCGTACTGCTTGCATACAACTAGCTCGCCCGCGCGCGGCGCGATCTGCGGCGGGAAGCGCCCGAGCGGCGAGCCGGCGTCGAAGCACTTCAGGGCCGGGACCTTGCGGTAGAAGACCCCGCCGTCGAGGCCGCCGGCCTGGTAGACGACGTTGGTGTAGACCACCGGGATCCCGGCCGAGCGCGCCGCCTCGACGAGGCGGACGTTGGCCGCCAGGGCGCCCTCGACGCCGGCGTAGAGGGGCGAGTCCGGCCGCAGGTAGGCCTCGACCACGTCGATCACCAGCAGCGCCGGACGGCGCCCGAAGGCGAGCCGCCCGCCGAAGCCGGCGCGTTCGTAGTCGGCATGCAGATCGTCGCTCATGCTCGGGCCTCCCCTGGCTCTTCAGACGATCTTACGCGCCTTGAGGTCGGCCAGCGCCTCCTCGGAGAGCCCCAGGCGGCCGTAGATCTCCGCATTGTCCGCGCCCACGGTCTGCGGGGCCGGGCTGCGCACGGAGCCGGGGGTCCGCGAGAGCTTCGGGAAGGCGTTCTGCATGGTCACCTTGCCCCAGCGCGGGTGCGGCAGGTCGACCAGCGACTCGCGGGCCGCGAAATGCGGGTCGGCCAGCATCTCCGGCGCGCGGTAGATCTTCCCGGCGGGCACGCCGTGCTCGATCATCAGCGCCTCGACCTCTTCGACGGTCAGGCCCCTGGTCCAGGCCTCGATCAGCGCGTCGAGCTCCTTCTGGTGCGCCCCGCGCGCCACGTGCGTCGCATAGCGCTCGTCGCTGGTCAGCTCCGGCCGTCCCATCGCCTCGCAGAGGCGCGCGAAGACCGTGTCCTGGTTCGCGGCGATCAGATACTCGCCGTCGGAGCAGCGGTAGACGTTGGACGGGGCGACGTTGGGCAGGGTCGAGCCCGAACGCTCGCGGATGTAACCGGACAGGACGTACTCGGGCACGAGGCTCTCCATGACTTGAAGCACCGACTCGTAGAGGGAGGCGTCGATGACCTGGCCCTCTCCGGTCTTGTGGCGATGGTTCAGCGCCGCCAAGGCGCCCAGGCAGCCGTAGGTGGCGGCCAGGGAATCGCCGATCGAGACGCCCATGCGCGACGGCGCGCGGTCGGGGTCGCCGACGATGTAGCGCCAGCCGCCCATCGCCTCGCCGATGCCGCCGAACCCGGCGCGCTGGGCGTAGGGGCCGGTCTGGCCGTAGCCGGAGACGCGCACGATGATCAGGCCCGGATGCTCCTTGTGCAGGCTCTCGGGCGACAGGTTCCAGCCCTCGAGCGTCCCCGGCCGGAAGTTCTCGATCAGGATGTCGGCCTGGGCGATCAGCCGCCGGGCCAGGTCCTGGCCCTCGGGCTTGCGCAGGTCCGCCGAGACCGACTTCTTGTTGCGGCCGACCACCTCCCACCACAGCGGATAGTCGCCGCGACCCCAGACGCGCATGGGGTCGCCCGCGCCGGGCGGTTCGATCTTGATGATCTCGGCGCCCATGTCGCCCAGCAGCTGGCCGCAGAAGGGGCCGGCGATCAGCTGGCCCATCTCGACAACGCGCAGGCCGTCGAGCGGCCCCGGAGACGAGGTCGTCATCGTCCTTGGTACTCCTGTTGATCTATTCGGCGGCCAGGGCCGCGGGCTTGTGGCGCCAGACCGGCGGGGCGGGCGCCGGCAGGCCGGTTTCGGCCAGGCACGCGGCGCGCAGCTCGTCGATCGAGGGGCCGCGGTTGAAGACCGGCAGCGCCTGGCGCGCGGCGCGCATCTGCGCGCGCAGCGCCTCGGTGGCGCCGGCGTCGACCGTCCCGTCGGCGCTCGCGACGACGCCGTAGTCCCGCGCCCCTTCGGCGGTCACCAGGCCGCGCCGGATCTCCAGCCCGACCAGGTCGGCCTCGCGCTCCAGCGGGTCGCCCCAGCCGCCGCCGCCCCAGGTGACGTAGTCGAGCAGGTCGTCCTTGCGCACCTCGATCCCGTCGCACTTGGAGGGCAGGTGCACGACCTCGCCGTCGGCGCGCCGCAGGATCTTGGTCGAGCGCCGCCCGGGCAGTCCGCCGTTGACGCCCCAGGGCGGCACGAACCAGCGGTCGTCGTGGATGGCGATCACGCCCGCCTCGAGGAAGCGGTAGGTCATCTTGATGCCGTTGCCGCCCCGGAAGCGCCCGGCGCCGCCGGAGTCCGGCACGGTCTCGTAGCGTTCGATGCGCATCGGGAAGTAGCGCTCGAGGAACTCGTTCGGCACGTTGGTGAACCCCGGCCACAGCGAATGGCCGTCGGGGCCGTCGCCGAACGGCCGGCCGGGAATGCCGCCGAAGCCGATCTGGAACAGCTGGAACCACTCGCCCGCCGCGTCGAAGCCCGAGAACATCAGGTGCGGCGAGGACGAGAAGCCGGCGGCGTTCAGGAACTCCGGCGTCTTCTGGCCCAGCAGCGCGCCCAGCACGTCGAAGATCCGGCCGAGCGCATGGGTGCGGCACGACAGGGCGGCCGGGAACTTCGGCTTCAGCAGCGAGCCTTCCGGGATACGCACGTCGACCAGATCGTAGAACCCGTCGTTGAACAGGATCTGCGGGTCGAACACCATGATCATGTATATCCCGAAGAACATCTTGAACATGTTCTCGTTGAGATAGAAGTTGATCGAGGAACTCGACTGCGGATCCGTGCCGGCGAAGTCGAGGATGGCCGTGTCGCCCTCGCGCCACATCGTGCACTTGATCTTGAACGGGCCGGCGCCGCGGCCGTCGTCGCAGATGTAGTCTTCGAACGACACCGGCTCTTCGGAGATGGCGCTGGAGATCAGCTGGCCCATGGCCCGCCGGTTGCGCTGCAGGAGCTCGTTGAGGGCCGAGTCGAAGACGTCGTCGCCGAAGCGCTCGCAGATCTCCACCACCCGGCGGCCGGCGACGCGGCAGGCGGCGACGATGGCGTGGAGGTCGGCCTTGTACCACTCGGGCATGCGCGACTGGTGCGCGGCGATGCGCAGGATGTCGGCCTGCAGCTCGCCCTTGCGGTAGAGCTTCACCGGCGGCATGCGCAGGCCTTCCTCGAAGATCGAGCCGGCGTCGGTGGGCAGGCTGCCGGGCACCTTGCCGCCGATGTCGGTCATGTGGCCGAACATGGCCGACCAGGCGACCAGCCGGCCGCTGCGGAAGATCGGCGCGATCACCAGCTGGTCGCTGGTGTGGCTGATCGCCCCCTCGCAGGAATAGGGGTCGTTGAGGAGGATCACGTCCCCCTCCTCGATGTCGCCGTCGTACTGGCGCAGGAAGCCGTCGATGAAGGAGCCGAACTGACCCACCACCATCCGCCCCTCGCGGTCGGCGATCAGCGGAAAGGCGTCGCCCTGCTCGCGGATGCCCGGCGACAGGGCGGTGCGGAACAGGGTCGCGTCCATCTCGACGCGCGCGTTGCGCAGGGCGTTCTCGATGATGTCCAGGGTGACGGGGTCGACGGCCACCTTGGCGAAGGGGACGGCGCTGGTCTCTTTGATGCGGGCGGTCACGGCGCGGGCCCCTTTCAGACCGGGGTGATCAGGATGTTGCCGAAGGCGTCGACCTCGGCCTGGCAGTCGGGGAGCACGAGGGTGGTCGAGTCCATCTCCACGACGATCGCCGGACCGGGGATGACGTCGCCGGCGCGCAGGCGCGAGCGATCGTAGATCACGGCCGGCTTCAGGCCGCCCTCGACCCAGATCTCATGGTCCCTGAGCCTGGCGCGGGACGGGTCGCCGTCGCCGCGCTCGATCGGAAGCGGCGGAATGTCGAGCACGCGGCCGATGGCGACGGCCCGCAGGTTCACGAACTCATGCTCGGCGTCCATGTTGAAGGTGAAGAGGCGCCGGTGCTCCTCGTCGAAGGCCTCGGCGAGGCGGGAAAGGCCCCCGGCCTCGAAGCCATCGAGGCTGACCGGCATCGGCACCTCGAACGCCTGGCCGTGGTAGCGGACGTCAACCTCGAACACGGTGCGGATGTCGGCCGGGCTGACGCCGTCGGCCTCCAGCTCGGCGCGGATCTGGGCCGACATCTCGCGCAGCAGCCCCGCCACCTCGGATTCCGTCGTCTGCGAGCGGCGCTTCGACAGCGACCGCGCCGTCTCGGCCCGCATCGGGGTCGTCGCGTCCCCGAGAGCGCACAGCACGCCCGGCGAGACCGGCGAGACCACCGGCCACGAGCCCATCAGCCGGCCGACCGCGTTGGCGTGCAGAGGCCCGGCTCCGCCGAAGCCCATCAGGGCGAAGTCGCGCGGATCGTAGCCCTGCTGGACGGAGATCATCCGCAGGGCGCCGAACATGTTCTCGTTGACGATGTCGATGATGCCGCGGGCGGCTTCGTAGAGGCCAACTCCCAGGGCATCGGCGATGGTCTGGACCGACCGACGGGCGGCCTCGCGGTCGAGGTTGAAGGTCCCGCCGAGCAGGTTCTCGGGCAGATAGCCCAGGACGACGTTGGCGTCGGTGACGGTCGGCGCCGTCCCGCCCTTGCCATAGGCGGCCGGCCCCGGGGCCGCCCCGGCCGACTCCGGTCCCACGCGCAGGGCCCCGGTCAGCTCGGGCACCTTGGCGATGGAGCCGCCGCCGGCGCCCACCGTCTTCACGTCGAGCGACGAGGCGCGCACGGTCAGGTGGCCGACGTCGGTGGTCCGCACGCGGCGCGGCTCGCCGTTCTCGATCAGGGCGACGTCCGTGGAGGTGCCGCCGACGTCCAGCGTCAGAAGGTTCTTCAGCCCCGCGTTGCGCGCCACCCAGAGCGCGCCCGCCACGCCCCCGGCCGGCCCCGACATCAGCAGCGACACGGGATGGTCCTCGGCCTTCTCCGACGACATCAGGCCGCCGTCCGAGCGCAGCAGGGCGATGCGGCCGTGCATGCCGAGGCCGCGCAGCTTCTCGCGCAGGTTCCGTACGTAGCGGCCGACCGTCGGGCGCACGGCCGCATTGGCGACGGTCGTCAAGGTGCGCTCGTACTCCTGCATCTCCGGCAGGACCTGGTGCGACAGCGAGATAGGCAGGTCGGGGAACATTTCGCGCGCGATCTCGCCGACCCGCGCCTCGTGCGCGCCGTTGAGGTAGCCGTTGATGAGCGAGACGGTGAGCGCCTGGATCCCCTGCGTCTTCAGGTAGGTCAGCTTGGCGCGGATCTCGGCCTCGTCCAGCGGGGCGACCTCCCGCCCCTCGGCGTCCATGCGGCCCTTGATCTCGACCGTGTCCTCGAGACGGGCCAGCGGCTCGGGCTTGGGCCAGATGATCCAGGCGGCGAGGCCGCCCGGCACCAGCGAGCGGGCGATCTGCATCATCTGGCGGTAGCCGTCGGTGGTGACGAGGCCGACGCGTGCGCCCTTGCCCTCCAGCACCGCGTTCGTGGCCACGGTGGTGCCGTGCAGGAAGACGTCCACGTCGGACGGCCCCACCCCGGCCTGCCGGCAGATCGCCTCGACCCCGGTCAGCACCCCTTCGGAGCTGTCGTGGGGGGTGGAGGGGGTCTTGTGCCGCCAGAAGGCGCCCGATTCCTCGTCAACGAGCAGGAGATCGGTGAAGGTGCCACCGACGTCGACGCCCAACCTGTAGGCCATTCATCACTCCATAAGCGCCCCGGGCCCCTCGCCGCGGCCGGCGAGCGCCGCGTGGGCGGACATTTTGTGTCCAATAACATTCTTGATCCGCCTGAAAATGGGTGTCAATAAGCGTTCAGGTCAATCTTTGTATACAAAAAGCCCATGACGGACGCTCCCCAGATCGTCGAGGTCTCGCCACGCGACGGCCTGCAGAACGAGAAGGTCCTGGTCTCGACCCGGGACAAGGTCGAGCTGGTCTACCGGGCGGCCGCGGCCGGCGCCCGACGCATCGAGGCGGTCAGCTTCGTCAATCCCAAGGCCGTGCCGCAGATGGCCGACGCCGAGGCGGTGATGGCGCGGCTGCGCGAGGATCCGGACCTGCGCGCGCGCGGCGTCAGCCTCGCCGGCCTGATCGTCAACCGGCGCGGCGTCGACCGCGCCCTCGCCGCCGACGTGGACGAGCTGAACTTCGTCGTCGTCGCCTCCGAGACCTTCAACCGCCGCAACCAGGGCGCCGCGATCGCCGAGACGCTCGAGCAGGTCGGCCAGGCCGCCGCCATCGCCCGCACCGAATCGATCCCGCTCACCGTCACCATCGGCGCCGCCTTCGGCTGCCCGTTCGAGGGCGAGGTGCCGCCGGCCCAGGTCGCCGCGATCGCGCGCGAGCTGCGTGGCCTCGGCGTCGCCGAGATCGCCCTGGCCGACACCATCGGCGTCGGCGACCCCGTGTCGGTGGAGACCCGCGTCGCGGCGGTGCGCGAGGCCGCGCCAGGCGTGCCCCTGCGGTGCCACTTCCACAACACGCGCAACACCGGCATCGCCAACGCCCTGGCCGCCTGGCGCGCCGGAGTCGGGCGCCTGGACGCCTCGATCGGCGGCATCGGCGGATGCCCGTTCGCCCCGGCCGCCACCGGCAACATCCCGACCGAGGACACGGCCTACATGTTCGAGCGCATGGGCCTTTCGACCGGCTACGACCTCGCCATCCTGGTCGAGGCGGCGCAATGGCTTGGCGAGCGCCTGGGCGGCGGCGCCCTGCCCGGCATGCTCTCCCGCGCCGGGCTGTTTCCCCCGGCCGCTCCCGCCGCCTAGATCACGTTGGGTTCGGATCGACTCGATCCGAACCCAAGAAACGTGATCGTTTCTGAAGAGTTAGAGCGGGTTGCGGGCGGAAAACCGGTTCCCACTTTTCCTCAACCCGCTCTAGGACCAGATCCGGCTCAGGCGGCCGTCTCGGCCCCGCGGGCCGCCGGCCGGAGCAGCGCATGCAGGGCGGCGTGGACGTGGCTCTGCATCGCCGCCGACGCCCATTGCGGGCTGCGCGCCTGGAAGGCGGCGATCAGCTCGCGGTGATGGCGCAGCGACCGCTGCCGGTCCTCCAGGCTGTACTTCGCCAGGGTGCGCAAGGTGAGCGGCAGCTCGACCAGCAGCGCCGCCATCTTGGTCAGCCGCGGACTGTCGGCCGCGTCGAGGATGATGCGGTGAAACTCGGCGTTGGCGTGGGTGTAACGGGTGCGGATCGCCTCGTCGCCGGCGATCGCGGCGCGCTCCATGACCGAGGCCAGCTCCATCAGCCGCGCGATCTGCTCGTCGCCGATGCGGGTGGCCGCCCGCGCGGCCGCATGGCTCTCGACCATCGCCCGCAGGGTGTAGATCTCCTCCAGCTCCGCGGGCGCGATCGAGGCCACCTGCGCCCCGAAGCGCGGGTTCTTGACGATCAGACCTTCCGCCACGAGCCGTCGGATCGCCTCGCGGATCGGCGTGCGCGAGACGCCGCAGACGCTGGTCAGCTCTTCCTCGCGCAGCCAGTCGCCCGGCGCGAACCGCCCCTCCAGGATCAGCGCCCGGATGATCTCGTAGGCCTTGTCGCCGGCGGTGATGTTCACGGGACGCGGGCGGGGAGCGTTTTCCTTCAGCATGGTCGACAGTCTAGAGCCATTTCGCGCCCGACCGGGAGTCGGCGGCTTGCCGCCCCCCGCGTCAGGCGTTCTGGGCGGCCAGCTTGTCCTGGGTGCGCAGCTCGAAGTCGCTGGCGTCGTGGCGCTCGTGCAGCTGGTTCGCCGGGTCACCCCAGGCGCAGTTGACCATGCGCCCGCGCTTCACCGCCGGGCGTTCGGCGATCTGGTCGGTCCAGCGCAGCAGGTTCTTGTACTCGTGCACCGAAAGGAACTCGCCGGCGCCGTAGAGCTGGCCCTTCACCAGGCCGCCGTACCAGGGCCAGACGGCCATGTCGGCGATGGTGTACTCGCTCCCCGCCAGGAACTCGGCTTCGCCCAGGCGCCGGTCGAGGACGTCGAGCTGGCGCTTCACCTCCATGGCGAAGCGGTCGATGGCGTATTCGATCTTGATGGGGGCGTAGGCGTAGAAGTGGCCGAGGCCGCCGCCGAGGTAGGGGGCGCTGCCCATCTGCCAGAACAGCCACGACAGGGCCTCGGCCCGGGCCGGCTGGTCCTTGGGCAGGAAGGCGCCGAACTTCTCGGCGAGGTGCAGCAGGATGGAGGCGCTCTCGAACACGCGGACCGGGGTCGGCCCCGAGCGGTCCATCAGGGCCGGGATCTTGGAGTTCGGGTTCACCGCGACGAAGCCGCTGCCGAACTGCTCGCCGCTGTTGATCGGGATCAGCCAGGCGTCGTACTCGGCCCCCGAATGGCCGGCGGCCAGCAGCTCCTCCAGCATCACCGTGACCTTGATGCCGTTGGGCGTCGCCAGCGAATAGAGCTGCAGCGGATGCTTGCCGACGGGCAGCTCCTTGTCGTGCGTCGGGCCGGCCACCGGGCGGTTGATGTTGGCGAAGCGCCCGCCGTTCTCCTTGTTCCAGGTCCAGACCTTCGGCGGGGTGTAGGTGTCGGTCATGTGGCGGGGTCTCCCATCGCGATCGTAGCGCGCCCTTCGTCAGGCCATTTGGGCGATGCGGGGCCGTTTGGCCAGTGCGGCGGCGTCAGCACGCCCCCCAGGCGCTCGCCACGTCCTCGGTCCGGGTCACGAGGGCGCAGATCTCGGAGAGGGTCTTCAGCGCGCCCTCATGCAGATCGTGGTCGTAGGCGGCGGTCGCGTCGGAGACCACGAACACGTTGAAATCGCGGTGGAAGGCGGCCCGGGCCGTGGCGTCGACGCAGCAGTGGGTGGTGAGGCCGGCGAGCACCAGGGTGTCGACGCCGCGCCGGCGCAGGTCCGCTTCCAGGCCCGTGCCGTGGAAGGCGTCGTAGAGCCGCTTCTCGGCGACGACGTCGCCAGACGCGGGGGCGATGCGGTAGTCGGCGGCGCCGGGCGTCCCCTCGCGGCAGATGGCGATGGCGCCGGGCGAGCGGCCCCGGCGTTCGTTCAGGAGCCGGATCGCGACCGAATCGGCGTCGTCGCGGGTGACCACCCGGGCGAAGGCGACGGTGGCGCCCGCGGATCGGGCGGCGGCCAGGAGCGCCTCGATGCGGTCGATCGCCGGCTCGACCGCCGAGAGATCGACCCCCGCCCGTCCGAGGGCGCCGTCT
>DASZQQ010000123.1:0-21539 GCA_035549595.1 Caulobacteraceae bacterium | reverse complement strand
GAGGTCCAGGCGTTCGTCCGCGCGAACCTGCCGCCGGGCCCTGTCCCGACCGTGCCCGAGATCCGGCTGCACCGCGCCGGCGCCGCCAGCGGCCTTCGCCGCCTCGCCGAGGCCGACGAGGCCTTCGGCGCGCCCTACTGGGCCTATGACTGGGGCGGCGGTCTCGCCCTCGCCCGCCACGTGCTGGACAACCCCGGCGTCGTCGCGGACCGGCGCGTGCTCGACCTCGGCTGCGGCTCGGGTCTCGTCGGCATCGCCGCGATGAAGGCCGGCGCGCGCAGCGTCCTGGCCGCCGACACCGATCCCTACGCCATCGCCGCGGCGCCGCTGAACGCGGCCCTGAACGGCGTCGCGGTCGAGACGGCCCTGCGCGACGTCACCGGCGGCGGCGCGCCGCCGGACATCGACCTCGTGCTGGTCGGCGACCTCTTCTACGACGAGGCGCTGGCGCGGCGCGTGACGCGGTTCCTGGAGCTTTGCGTGGCGGCAGGGACCGCGGTGCTGGTCGGCGACCCCGGCCGAGCCTTCCTGCCGCACGACCGGCTGCAGGCCATCGCCGACTATCCGGGGCCCGACTTCGCCACCCGCGGCGGGCGCAACACAGTCTTCGCCTTCGCCTGAGCTTCGCCGGCCGGCTGGCGACCGGAAATGGGCCACGGGAGGACCGGGCCGCCGAAAGCGTGAGGCGCTGCGCGGCCCCCGATGATAGCCTCGCCGCCCTGAAGCGGAACGGCGGCGGAGGGGGCGATGACGTCGGACCTGTGGGCGCTCGTGGCGGCGATCGGCCTGGCGACGCTGCAGCTGACGGCCTCGAGCGTCCTCACACTCAGGCAGCTCGGCGGGGACTGGGTCCTGAGCCCGCGCGACCAGCCGCGGGAGGTCACGGGCCTCAGTGGCCGCATCGTGCGCGCGCACCGCAACCTCTTGGAGATCTTCCCGCAGTTCCTGGCGGCGCTGTTCGTCGTCCACGCCAGCGGCCGCGTGGGACCGCTGTCGGCGGACGGCGCCTGGCTCTTCGTCGCCGCGCGCGCGCTCTACGTCCCGGCCTACGCCTTCGGCGCCCCGGGCCTGCGGCCGCTCTGCTGGCTGGCCGCCCAGGCCGGCGTGTTCGTGATTCTGGCGGACCTGGTCCTCTAGCCCAGCATCGGCGTCATGCCCGGCTCGGCCTTGGCCATCGCCCTCTGGTAGGCCGGCCGCGCGCCGATGCGCTGCAGATAGGCCTTCAGGTTCGGGAAGGCGTCGATGGTGAGGTTGCGGAACGCGCGGCTGGTGGTCAGGCAGTAGACCATCATGATGTCGGCGGTGGTCAGGTTGCGACCGCCGAAGAACGGCGCCTCGCCCAGCCGCTGCTCGACCATCGCCCAGCCGCGCCGGCTGCGGTCCTCGACGAACACCGAGGCCGGGTTCGGCTGGCCGCCGCTGGCCAGGACCAGCTGCATCATCAGCGTGGTCATGAAGGTTCCGTTCGACCAGTGGAACCAGAACAGGTGGTCGGCGAAGTCGGGATCGTCCTTGCCCGGGCTGAGCCGCCCGTCGCCATATTTGGCGCAGACGTAGTCGCAGATGGCGCCGCTCTCGCCCAGCACCAGGTCGCCGTCGGTGATCACCGGGGCGATCCCCATCGGGTGCAGCGCCTTGTATTCGTCGGGCGCCAGGCGGTTGTCGGCGCGGCGCTCGTAGCGCTTGAAGGCGTACTCGATGCCCAGCTCCTCGCAGAGCCACACGATGCGTTCGGACTGCGAGAGCCCGAGATGATGAACCGTCAGCATGGGCGTTCGCTCTATCCTCGTTCGGCGTTGATCGCCCACGCTAGGCCATCGCCGGCGGCCTGGATAGCGCGGCGATGCGCAGGGCCTGCAGCGCCCATGGCGGACCGGGCGGCGGGCGCTATCCGCCCAGGTGCTTGATCGCCTCGGCCGCCGCCGTCCACGCCGGGGTGCTCCAGACCAGCGGCCAGGTCAGGTCCAAGACCGCGTAGATCGGCACGCCGACGAGCCAGATCTTCGAGACCTTGCCGCGGGTGCGCCAGTCGTAGGCGATCGGGATCAGCATCAGGGCGATGGTGGCCAGGTTGTACCAGTTGGCCTCCATGAACGAGCCGGGCGGGCCGTCGTGGGCGCCGTAGAATACGTCGCCCCAGCGCGCCCTGGGCGCGGTCAGCAGCGAGAGGGTTCCCAGCAGCATGAAGCGCTTGTGCGTCTCGGGTTTGCGGGTGTTGGCGAGGGCCAGCGCCAGGCAGGTGACGAAGAAGGCCATGCCCGAGACGTCGACCCAGGCGAAGGTCGCCGAGCCCGGCCCCGTCGGGATCGGCGGATGGCGGTTCAGCCGCACCGTCACCACCGCCATGACGCTGAACAGCATGGCCGCGCCGAACGCGGGGCCGAGAAGCCCCCAGTCGCGGTGCGACGCGGTGCGCCCGGTCGCGACCAACCAGCTCTGAGCGCAGAAGAAGAAGCTCCAGCTGAAGAACAGAAGGCCGTGGATGTAGAACACCGGCGCGCGGCTGAACGTCCCCTGCGCCAGGGGCACGAAGAAGCTCGGCATGAAGCCGAGAATGGCGACGGCCACGCAGACCGTGCTCATCACCGCATAGAACGGCAGTTTCGCGCCCACCCCGGGACGCGCGACGGCAGCCTGGCCCATGGTTCCCCCCATCTCGGCGAACAAGCTGAGCTGAGGTTACCCGCAAGTCATGTTCAGGCATAGATGATGTCGATTCGTCGTCGACAACCGGTCGAAGCCGGACGGCGGTCCGGACAGGACGTTGCGCGGCCAGGACCGCTCCATCGCCGACATCCGAGGCTCTTCGCGACCGAGCCGCGGCCGAGGGCATCCGCTCGTTCGTCGAGCGCCGCAGCGCGGTCTTCCAGGGCCGCTGACGGCGCCGGCCTCAGAACAGGTCCGGCTGCACCGCCTCGCCGGGCGGCTTCGGGCCGGAGACGTACTCCACCGCTATGGTCCCCGCCGGGGAGCCCTTGAAGCTCGGCGCGAGGTCGACGGTGGTGTTCAGCCAGTCGGCCCATTGGCTGCGCTCCAGGATCACCGGCTGGCGGTCGTGGTAGGGCGCCTGGTCCGGGCCCGGCGCGGAGGTCAGGAGGGCGAAGGAGTCCACCACCCCGTCGGCGCCGGCCCTGGCGCGCGACCACACGCCCGGGAAGGCGAACACCTCCTGGGCAGGCACGGTGAAGCGGAACATGGTCTTGCGGCCCTTGGCCTCGTCCGAGACCAGTGACCACTCGAAATAGTGCGTCGCCGGCACCAGGCAGCGGCGCGTGGCGTAGGCCTCGCGCCAGGCCGAGGTCTTGCCGATGGTCTCGGCGCGGGCGTTGGTCATCGGGTTGGCGCTGCGCCGCTCGCCCGGCTTCGGCCGCTGATGCGCCTGCCACTCGGCCACCGTCCCGGTCCAGTTGGCCGGGATGAAACCCCAGCGGACCTCGGCCAGCTCCAGGGCGCCGTCGCCGCCCTCGCGGATGATCGGCGCCTTGTCGGTCGGCCGGATCTCGAGCCTGGGCGCGTTCGGTTCGGCGCCGTTCCAGCGCACGGGCCCGAGGTCGGAGAACTCCTGCAGGAGGCGCTGGTAGGGGTGCTTGTAGCCATAGCGGTTGCACATGGGGCCAAGGATTAGCCGATGCGCGCGCCGCCAGCCACCGGCGCGCGCCATGGCGCTGCGGCGCGCCGCGCGCTAACAGTGCCGCCCCATCGCCCGACGTGAAGGAGCTCCCATGGCGCTGTTCGTCCTGAGCGTGGCCGGCAGCGACCGGCCCGGCCTCACCAAGGCGCTCGCGGCGGCGGTGCTGTCGGCCGGCGGCAACTGGCTGGAGAGCCACTTGAGCCAGCTCGGCGGCCTCTACGTCGGCTCGGTGCTGGTGGAGCTGGCCGAGGACCGGGCCGAGGCGCTGCGCGCGGCGGTCCGCCAGGTCGACGCCCAGGGCCTGGACGTGCGCGTCGCCCCGGCGCTGGAAGCTCCCGCCCCGGCCGGCGCAGCGCTGTCCTTCAGCCTGGTCGGCCAGGACCGGCCGGGCATCGTCGACCAGGTCACCGCCGTGCTCAGCGGCGTCGGGGCCAACATCGAGAGCTTCAACAGCTGGATCAGCGCCGAGCCGCACTCCGGCGCGGCGCTCTTCAACATGGAGGCGCGCCTGCGCCTGCCGCCCGACCTGCCCGCGGCCAAGGCCCAGGCGGCCCTGGAGGCGATCTCGGCCGAGGTCATGGTCGACATCGCCCTCAGCCCGGCGGCTTAGCCGGCACGGTCGCCGGGCCGATCGCCTTCTGCAGGCAGACCGAACCGGTGTCGTGATAGCCCAGGCGTTCGTAGAAGCCCTTGGCCGCGGCATTGTCGGCCCGCACTAGCAGCTGCAGCTTCCAGATTCCCCGCGCCCGCAGCCAGTCCTCGGCGGCCTGCATCATCGTCCGGCCGATCCCGCCGCGCTGCAGGTCCGGCCGGGTGGCGACGTAGTAGACCCAGCCGCGATGGCCGTCCTCGCCGACCATCGCCGTGGCGACGAGCCGTCCCGCTGTCGTCCCGACCAGAATCGTGGCGTGCGGGCTCTTGCGGCAGAAGGCGACGTCGGTGGCCGGGTCGTTCCACGGCCGGGCGACGCCGGCAAGGCGCCAGACCTCGACGACCGCATCGAAGTCCGCGTCCTCAATCTCCCGAACCTCGACGGGCGACTGCTCGGCCATCCGCATTCCCCCCATGTCCGACGGCTCAACGGCCGGCCTTGTCCAGCGTCGACGGCGTGAGCCGGAGGCGCAAGGGTGAAGTCGAGTTCAGGCGTAGGGGACACAAACTCGAGGCAACCCAGGCGCCGTCCGGGGGGAAAGTGGGGACACACACTCACGGCAACTCCGGCGCCGACTAGGACTCGCTCATCGATGTGAGTGTGTGTCCCCATTTTCCCCCGCTTGCTGCTAGCCTCCCGGTCTTGTCGGAGGGGAACCATGCCGTCCAGGAGCGTCAGCACCTACTACGTCCTGGTCGCGACCCAGGCGCTGTCGATGATCGGCAGCCGGACGAGCTCGCTGGCCGTCGGGATCGCGGTCTTCCGGGCGACCGGCCATGCCACGCCCCTGGCCCTGATCGCAGTGTTCTTCGCCCTGCCCTGGGTGCTGTTCGGCGGCCTGGGCGGCGCCCTCGCCGACCGCTTCGATCGCCGCACGCTGATGCTGGCGGCCAATGTCGGCTACGCCCTGGCGAGCGGACTCCTGCTGCTGGCCTTCGCCTCGGGCGCCTTCTCTCTCTGGCAGCTCTACGCCCTGACGATCGCCAATGGCGTCTTCAACCTCGTCGAGACGCCCGCGCTCCAGGCCTCGGTGGCGATGCTCGTCCCCGACGCCCACCGCGACCGGGCCAACGCCATCCAGCAACTCGCCTATCCGGCGTCGGTGGTGCTGGCCGGAGCGTTCGCGGGGGTGCTCTACGTCGCCGCCGGCGTCACCGGGGCGATCCTCGTTGACCTGGCGACTTTCGCCGTCGCCATCGCCGTACTGGCGGTCGTGCGCATTCCGACGCCCGCCCCGGGCCCGGGCGACGTCCAGGGCGCAGGCGCGCTCCTCGCCCTGTGGCGCCAGTCGTTCGACGGCTTCCGCCACCTCGCCGCGCAGGGCCCGCTCCTGGCGCTCTGCGTCTACATCGCCGTCGTCAGCGCGCTGGCCGGCGGCCTCTTCTGGGCCCTGATGACCCCCTATGTGCTCGACCGCGTGCACATGACCGCGGTGTTCGGCCTGGTCGTCGCGGCCGGCTTCAGCGGCGCTGTCGCCGGCGCCTTGGCCATGGCCGCCTGGGGCGGCGCGCGCCCGCGCATCCACACGGTCATGATCGGCATCCTGCTCGCGGGCGCCGGCATGGCCCTCTTCGGAATGCTGCGGACGCCCGTGCCGATGGCCGTGGCGCTGTTCCTGCTCACCTTCGCCATCCCGTTCGCCAACGCGGCCACGTTCTCGATCTTCCAGGCCAAGGTCGCGCCGGACCGCCAGGGCCGGGTGTTTGCGGCGCTGGGCCAGCTCATCTCGGTCCTGAACCCCCTCGCCAGCCTCGCCGGCGGCCCGCTCGCCGACCGCGTCGCCGAGCCCGCGGTCGCCGCTCCCGGCTGGCGCGCCGTCGCCTGGCTGGTCGGAGACGCCCCGGGCGCCGGCATCGGCCTGATCTACGTCGCCGCAGGCCTCGCCATCGTCGCAGTGACCCTGGCCTTCTACGCCGCGCCGGTCTTCCGCCGCATGGAGGCGACCCTGCCGGATCAGGCGGCGGTCGCAGCCTAGATCCGCCGCCCGCGGTTGACGGCTCAGCCGCCACTTCCGAAGTGCGAAAGCGCGCCCGTTGGCGTCGGCCCCCATCCACACCCTATGCTGCGTCCATGCGTACCCTCGCCGTTCGCCTGACCCCCGGGACCGACCTGAAGTCCGCGCTCGAGCGCCTGACCGAGGAACGGGGGCTGCGCGCCGGCTGCGTGCTGTCCTGCGTCGGCAGCCTCGCCAGCGCGCGGCTGCGCATGCCCGGCGCCGCCGGCGAGGCCGATGACATCCGCAGCTTCGACGAGCCGACCGAGATCGTCTCGCTCGGCGGCACGATGGGTCCTGACGGCCTGCACCTGCACATCGCCCTGTCGCGGGCCGACGGCGCCGTCGTCGGCGGCCACCTGGTCGGGGGCTGCATCGTCCGCACCACCGCCGAACTGGTCATCGGCGAGCTGTCCGACGTGGAGTTCCGCCGGCTGCCGGACCCGGCCACCGGCTATGCCGAACTGGCCGTCGAGCCCAGGGCGCCGCAAGCCGCTGCGCCCGCCCCTCACCCCGCGCGCAGGTCGCGGTCCACGCGGCGGTCGAAGCCGTCGTAGTAAGCCATCAGGCCGCGTACGATCAGCCACCGCAGGGGCTCCGGCGGCAGCGGGATGACGCGGCGCTTCAGCAGCTCGACGTCCTCGTTGGGCGCCCCGAGGACCTGGTCGGCGATCAGGCGCCCGTTGTAGGTCGCCTGGGCCACACCGTGGCCGTTGTAGCCCATGCCCTGGATCACGGTCCCGCGCGCGTTGGCCTCGCTGAACGGCAGGAAGTCGAGGGTCATGGCGATCCAGCCGCCCCAGAAGGTCTCGATGGCGACGTCGGCGAGGGTCGGGAAGCGTTCGCGGAAGAGCGGGCCGTAGCTGTCGAACACCGCCGGCATGCGCCCGTCGACGAGGGCGCTGCCGTAGCCGTACTGGACGAACTTCGAGCCCCCGACGATGCGCCGGTCGGCGGTCAGGCGATAGGACTCCAGGCTCTCGTGGGCGGTGTAGACGCCTTCGCGCCCGGTCCAGCCCAGCCTCTCCAGCTGGGCGTCCGAGAGCGGCGCGGTGTGGAACAGGGTGACCCGCAGCGGGAAGAGGCGGCTCTTCATCCGACCCAGGGTGACGGGCGTGTAGGCGTTGGTGGCGAGCACCAGCTTGTCGGCCCTGGCCGTCGCCCGGCCGGTGCGGACGCTGACGCCGGCCTCGTCGACAGCCTCGACGCGCGTGCCCTCGCAGATCCGCACCCCGGCCGCCAGCGCCGCGCGCCGCAGCCCCATCACGTACTTGCCCGGATGCAGGTGCCCGCCGGCGCCTTCGAGCACGCCGAACTTGAACGCCTCGGGCAGGCGACGGCGGCGCATCTCGGCCTCGTCGAGAAATATCGAGTTGACGCCGATGCCGGCGGCGAGGTCGGCCGCCCGGCGCAGGGGGTCGCGGTGCCGCGGATGCAGCCCGGCGACGACGTTGCCGACCGGCTGGTAGTCGCAGTCGATCGCGTGCTCGGCGAACACCTGCTCGGTGTGGTGGACCGCCCGCTCGGCGAAGGCCGCGTACTGCGCCGCGCGGTCCTTGCCCACGTAGTTCACCAGGGTCGGCAGGTCCTTGCCGATGGTCGGCGTCAGGTGGCCGGCGTTGCGCCCGCTGGCGCCCTTGCCGCACCAGTCCATCTCCAGCAGCAGCACGTCGAGGCCCGCCCGGCGCAGGTCGAGCGCCGCGGAAAGGCCGGTCAGGCCGCCGCCGACGACGACCACGTCCGCCCGCGTGTCGGCGTCGAGCGGAGGCTGGAGGTCCGCCGGCGCGTCCACCCAGACACTGGTCTCGCGATAGTCGAAGCCCATCCCTTCCCTCCCCACATCGCCGCAGTTAAATCTGACAAGCCATCATGTTTCAATATCTGATAACTCGTCACATTCTTCAGGGCAAGCAAGGGAGCCAGGATCCGTGAGCCAGTCGATGCCGACGCCGGGGCGCCGCCGCGCCGTCCAGGCCAGGTCGCGCGACACGGTGGAGCGCATCCTGGCCGCCGCCACGGCGCTCCTCGCCGAGCGCGGGCCGGACCTCGTCACCATGAGCGAGATCGCCCGCCGCGCCGGCGTCTCCCTGGCCTCGCTCTACCAGTACTTCCCCGACAAGCGCGGGGTGATGGCGGCCCTCTTCGAGCGCCATACCGACGAGGTCAGGGCCATGCTCGCCGGCTCGCTGGCGGACGCGGGCAGCCTGGACGAGCTGCTGGGCCGCCTGTCGGCCCTCGCGCGCGGCTACTTCGAGCAGCATCGCGAGGACGCGGCCGTGCGCGGCCTGTGGGCGGCGGTGCAGTCGGACCCCGCCCTCCAGGCGCTGGACGCCGCCGACAGCCTGCGCGACGCGCGCATCCTCTATGCGGCCGCGCGGCCGTTCTACGGCGCGGTCGACGAGACGCGGCTCCTGGCCGCCTGCGCGCTCTCGATGCAGCTCTGCGCCGCCGCCGCCCGCTTCGCCCTGGCCATCCCCCCCGACCTCGCCGCCGCCGCCCCGGACGTCTACGCCGAGATGACGGTGGGGTACCTGAAGCGGCTGAAGGACGAGGGGTGAAACGGCAGTGGAGACATACACCCGCACTCGCTCGGTCGCCCATTCTGCGCGCAGGACGCCGTGGATGCATGTCCCCGGTTCGCGTCCCTGGCCTCGCCCCTAGGTTGACCGTCGGCGAGCAGGAGGGAAGAGTATCCCTCCGCGGAAGGCAGAAGCATGGACCTCGACGATCTGCCGCGCCTGCCCGACCCTCGCGCCTTCGCCGGCGATCCGCTGAACACCTTGAGGTCGCTGCGACGACGCGGCCTCGATCGCGTGATCATCGCCGAAGGGCGGCCTCTGTTCTCGCGTCAGGAGGCCTGCCCCGGCGTTGTGGGGGTCTTCGGGGAGGACCTGGTGCGCACGGCGCTCACGTCCGACGCCTTCGGAATGCCGCCCTCGGCGGCGCGGACGCTGTCGCTGCCGCCGGAGCTTCTGAACCTGAACCGCAGCCTCCACAGCATGACGGCCGCGGAACACGCCGCCCAGCGACGGATGCTCGCAAGCGCGATGCGCGCGTCGCCCGCCGACCTGAAGAGGACGGTCGACCGGGAGGCGGCGCGCCTCGCAACCGAGGACGACGCCCAGCCGAGCCCACTGCTGGCGACGCTTCGTCGCCTGACCAGCCGCGTCGCGGCGCGCATCGTGCTGGGCCCTGGTCCCGAAGCGCTCGCGGCCGCCGAAGCCGCGCTTCAGTATTTCGACCTGCGCCGTAGCGCCGCGCCGAGCCCCGAGGCCAAGCCTGATCCGCAGGACACGCTCGTGCGCGCCGGGCTTCTGGCGGACCGTCGCCTGCGGCGGCTGGTCACGTCCGCCGCCGAGCGCCCGGCGGGGGATGGATCGTTGCTGGCCTCGCTCGTGCGGGATCCGGCGGACGGCCTGACGGAAGACCAGCTCGTGGCGCACGCCAACATCCTCCTGATATCGGGCGCGGAGCCGGTGGCGACCGTGCTGGCGTCCGTGTTCGTCGTGCTCCATCACCGGCCGGCGCTCGCCCGGCAGCTGGGCCAGTGGGCGCTCGGCGACGAGCCATCGGACGACCTCGAGCGCCTCGTCCTCGAAGTCCTGCGGCTGCTCCCGCCCAATGCGTTCATGACGCGCGTGGCGCTCAGGGACACGGCCATCGGAGACTGCACGCTTCCGCGGGGCGCCGAGCTCCTGCTCTGCCCCTTCGTCAGTCACAGGGAAGCCCCGCCCTTCGACGAGCCCGACATGTTTCTCCCCGATCGGTGGCGAAGCGTCGCGCCCACCGCCTTCCAGTTCATGCCCTTCGGCGCCGGCGCGCACGCGTGCATCGGCCGGTCGTGGGCCATGACACTCGTGCTCGAGGGTCTGCTCGGTGTCTTCAGACACCTCCCCCACATCGCCCTGGACGAGGAAGATCCCATAGACTGGCGCGTGGACATCACGCTGCGGCCGGACCGCGAGCTTATGTTCACGACCCGGCCCAGGGACCGCCGCGGGGCGCGGCACAACCTGATTGCGAACATGGTGGATTTTCCCGCATCGCCTTGACATCGGATAACGCTGGTCTAACGTCGTCGACAGCGGGGAGATCTTCCTCCCTCCAGAGGCTGGAGGTCGTCATGGCGCGTAAACCGACAACTCCGAAGATAACGCTCAAGGGAGAACTGCCCGAGCTTCAGTTGGACATGCCTCTCGACAAGGAAAAGATCGAGGCGATCCACCGTTGCTTGGCCAACGGACATCTGACGATCAAGATGACCAAGGTCGACCTCGCCGGAGGCAAGCTGAACGCCTCCTGGCTCTATGACTGAGGTAGGTCTCTGAGGGCGGCCCGCCGTCGCCCCCGAAGTGGAGCCCGGGCGCCGAGCGATGGTGCATCGAAGGACCCGTGTCGGCCTTGCCTTCGGACCGGGGGCCGTGGACCTCGTCGAGGCGCAGCCCGATCTCGTAGACTACCTCGAAATGCCGTTCGAGCAGCTGCGGCATGCGCCGGCGCTCCTGGCGACGCAGGATCGCGCGCCGCTGATCCTGCATTGCGCCAGCCTGTCCGTCGCCGGCTTCGTGAACACCCCGGACGCCGTCGTGGAGGCCATCGCCCGGACGTGCGCGCTGACCGAGACGCCGTGGCTGGGTGAACACCTCGCCTTCATCTCCGCCGAGGCGCTCGACGCGGACATCGATCCCGGGGCGGCGCCCACGCAGCTGACCTACACCGTCAGCCCCGCGTACAACGAAGCCGTGCTGGAGCGCGTCGCGGACAACCTTCGCCGCTACTCGGCGCGGCTGGATGTCCCGATCATCCTCGAAAATCCGCCGCTCTATTTCGCGGCGCCCGGCAGCACCATGGGCCAGGCGGACTTCATCCGCGAACTCGCTTCGGCCACAGGGGTGGGACTGATCCTCGACCTCAGCCACCTGATGATCTCCGCCTACAACATGGGCGCCGAGGCCGAGAGCGAGGTCGACCGCCTTCCCCTGGAGAACGTGGTGGAAGTGCACATGTCCGGACACTCGCTCCAGTCCGGCGTGATGTGGGACGACCATGCCGTCACGGCGCCGGAGAGCGAGTTTCGCCTGCTGGACCGCGTGCTCGACCGGGTCCGCCCTGAGGCCGTGACCCTCGAGTACAACTGGGACGCCTTCCCGCCCGCCGTCGTCCGTAAGCACCTGGCGCGCGTCCACGACCTGGTCGCGCGATGAGCGAGGCGGCCCGTGTGCAGGCCGTGATCGCGGCGGGCCTGACCAGGCCGGAGCTGATCACGCGCTGGATGGCAGACCCTGGCGAGCTCGATCGGCACGGCCTCGCTGGCCGGGACCTCGATCTTGCGGCGATCGCCAAGTTCGCCGGGCTGGGGATGAAGGTGCGCCACAACGGCCTTCGTGCGGTCCTGCCATGCAGTTTCCGTCTGTTGAAGCGCGCGCGGATCGAGATCGAGCTGTTCGCCGCCTATGCGCGCCACGTCAGCTCGGGCGGTGCGCCGCTCGGCGCGACCAACCTGGAGCGGGCGCGCGGACTGGCCGGTTTCTTCGAGACCTGGCGCGACGTTCGCGATCCCCTGCACGGGCTGATCGGCGACTCGCTGCAGAACGAGATCGCAGTGCTCGAGTTGCGCTCGGCGCCGCCGGTCCCGGAGGAAGGCGCCGCGCCGCTCGGGCGCGGTTCTGTCGTCGCCTCGTCGATCCTCGGCGTCCGCGGGCGCCTGCTCCTGCGCGAGCTCCGCTTCGCTCCCCAGGTCATCGCCGCCGCGTCGGTGGACGCCGACGACGCCCCGCTGCCGGAGGCCCCCGCCGAAACTCACCTGCTGGGATACTGGCAGGCGCCTGCCTGCGAGGACGTCGAGCTGCTGGAGCTCGACGCGCTGGGGTGGGCGGTGCTGACGCGGCTGGACGGCGCCCGCTCGCTCGACGAGGTCGCCCACGCGGTCACCGGGCGGCCGGCGACCGACGTCTTTCTCGGGCTGGTCTCGCCGCTCGTGGAGCTGGGTATGGCCTCGGCCCGGCGTCCTGGACAGCCCTCGCCGTGAGAGTGATCCTCGTCGACAATCTGGTGTTGCCGGAGACCGGCTCTCTCGCCGAGCTGGACGTGCACCCGCACCTGGGATTGCTGGCTTTGGCGGCGTCGGCGGAGCGGGAGGGCCACGGGGTCACGATCTTCGACCCCAAGCGGCTGGTCCTGAGAGGAGAGTTGCCCCACGACGCGAGCCTCTACGACCGCATGGCCGACAGGCTGCTGGATGCGTGTCCCGACGTCCTCGGCTTCACCGCGCTCGGCTGCAGCTTCCTCTTCGCGGCCAACGTCGCCGAGCGGATGAAGCGCCGGCGGCCCTCGCTGCCGATCCTCCTCGGCGGGCCGCATGCGACGATGCTCGACGAGGCGATCCTGCGCGCTTTCCCGCAATTCGACGTCGTCGTCCGGCACGAGGCGGACGAGACCTTCCCGCTCGTCCTGGACCGGCTCGACAGGCGATCGTTCGCCGACGTGCCGGGGGTCACGTGGCGGACCGGGGTCGGCGGGATCGCGCGGACCGAGGGGCGTCCGAAGATCGACGACCTCGATCGGCTGCCCATGACGGACTATGGGCACTATCCGGTCGCCGACCTGGGCCTCGACCTGCTGCGCATCGAGGCTGGCCGGGGCTGCCCGTTCTCCTGCGACTTCTGCTCCACGGTCGGCTTCTTCCAGAGGAGCTTCCGTCTGAAGTCGCCGCAGCGGCTGGTGGCGGAACTCGACCGGCTGCACAGCCTGTACGGGCTGCGGCGCTTCAAGCTCGACCACGACATGTTCACGGCCAACCGCAAGAAGGTCGTGGCCTTCTGCGAGGCCGTACGCGATCGTCGCTACCTCTGGCGCGTGTCGGCGCGTGTCGACTGCGTGGACGACGAGCTGCTCGCGATCATGGCGGACGCCGGCTGCGTCGGCGTCTACTTCGGCATCGAGAGCGGCTCGTCCCGCATGCAGCGGAGCATGGGCAAGCGCCTGGACTTGGGCCTCGTACCCCCCACCCTGGCCCGCGCCCATGAGTTGGGGATGGAGACCACCGCCTCCTTCATCACCGGCTTTCCGGATGAGACCGAGGACGATCTCGCCGCCACCCTGGACCTGGCGGGGCGGTGCGCAAGCCAGCCGGGCTGCCTGACCCAGCTCCACCTTCTGGCGCCCGAGCCCGGGACACCGCTGTTCGAACGCCACGGCCACGCGATCCGGTTCGACGGGATCGCCGGTCCCTACCATGCCGCCGTGCTCGACGATGCGGACCGGTCGACCATCCTGTCGTTTCCGGAGATCTTCCAGACCTACTATCACTACCCGACGATCGCGCCGCGGATGCGCCATCGCTTCGCCGTCGCCGCCGTCGACCTGATGCGTCGGCTGGGCCCGGCGGTCGCGGGCTACCTGCTCCGCTTCTTCGACGGTCGGCTGGGCCGGCTGGTCCAGGCCTTCGAGGCCAGCCGGGAAGCGTGGAGCGAGCCCCCGGACACGGCCGTGCTCCTGGACTTCCTGGCCCAACGCTTCGGCGCGGCCCATCACCTGACGTCGCTTTGCCGGTTCGCGCTGGTGACCTCGGACACGCCCGCCGAGGCGCCGGCTCCGGCGTCCGCGTTCGACCCGGACCAGGCCTATGTGCTGCCCCCAGGGATCGCGGTCCTCGAGGGCATGCACGACTGCGAGGCCCTGCTGGGCGACATCGGCGCGCTCGGCGAGGACGAGCGGCTCGAGGCCCCGGAAGCCGACGCCGTCTGGACCTACCTCATCGCACCGCACACCGGCGGCGCGCAGGCGTGGCGGATCGATCCGGACGTGGCGGCCCTCGCATCGGCGTTCTCGGCTCCGCTGACGCCGCGCCGCCTGCTGAGCCTCCTCGAACGCCGCGGCGACGACCGGCTCCTGGCGCCGATCGCGCGGCTCGTCGGCGAGGGTCTGCTGCGCGCGGCTCAGTTCGACGAACGACCGGTTCATGCCGTCGCGGCGGGGTGAAGCGAATGCGGGCCCGTGGACAGCCAGCGCGCTGGCCGAAGCGGTCCATCTCGCCTGGGCGGCGCAGACTCTAGACAGTCTGGACGTCCTGCAGCGCCTCGACCCACCGCAGGACGCCCAGTCCCTGGCGCAGCGGCTGGGCGTCGACGCCGAACTGCTGGCCGGCGCCCTGGAGATCCTGGCCCGTCGCACGGACCTGGTGACGTGCGTCGAGGGACGCTACCTGCGCGGGCCGGGCTACGACGCCCAGGCGCGGTTCCTGCTGAACCTCTATGTCGGGGCCTTCGGGCCCGTCACCTCGAGGCTCGCCGAGAGCCTGCGCGACCCGGGCTCGGCCGGGCGCCGGCTGGACGCAGACGCGCGCGCACGGGCGTTCGACGGGGCGCCGACCGACGCGGCGAGCACGCTGGCGGGCATCCTGCACCAGCTCGGCCTGGGGCGCGTCCTCGACCTCGGATGCGGCAGCGGCCTGCTGCTGACCGCCCTGGCTTCCCACGATCCGGCGTTCAGGGGCGTCGGCGTCGATGTCAGCGCGGCGGCCTGCCGCTCGGCCCGCCGACGCCTGCGGCAAGCCGGCGCTTCGCGGCGCGTGCGCATCATCGAGGCCGATGCGCGCGATCCGGACGGCTGGCCCCTGGATGCAGGGGTCACGATCGAGACCATCGTGGCCGGCGACCTGCTCAACGAGATGATGTCGGACGAGGGCCGCGAGGCTGTCGCCTGGCTCCGGCGGCTGCGCGCGACGCTGCCGGAGCGGACGCTCGTCGTCGCCGACTACTACGGCGCCCTCGGCAAGCCCGGGCGGCCCGGGGATCCGCGCACCCTGCTGCACGACTTCGTGCAGCTCGCGTCGGGCCAGGGCGTTCCGCCGCCCGACTGCGGCGGCTGGGCCGCTCTCTACGAGCGCGCGGGCTGCCGTCTCGTCCACGCCCTGGAAGACCCGCACACCAGCCGGTTCGTGCACATCGTCAAGCTGTAGCCACGGGGAAAGGCTCCCTCGTCGACGCGAGCTCGCGCCCGCCTTCCCGTGCGGATGCGTTTGCCTACGTCCACGCTGCTGAACCCAGCTGTCAGCAGGCGCGCGCAAGATGGGCCGCCTGACCGAGGGGAGAGCGCAAATGGACTTCATCGCAGCGGCTGATCTCGACCGCCTCTATCGCCCGACGGCGCCCATGGCGCGGGACAAGACGCTGGACCACGTGGATCGGCACGGACGCCGGTTCGTCTCGCTCTCGCCCTTCTGCGTCATCGCCGCCGCCGGCCCTGACGGCGCGCTGGACGTCTCACCGCGTGGCGGGGAGCCGGGCTTCGTGCACGTGTCCGAGGACGGACGGACGCTGTTCCTGCCCGACCGGCGCGGCAACAACCGGCTCGACACCATCCGCAACCTGCTGACCGGATCGGGCCACGTCGGCATGATGTTCATCATCCCCGGCTTCGAGGACATCTACCGCGTGAACGGGCGCGTCCGGGCGACGGCCGACGCCGACGTGCTGCAGCGGCACGTGGAGTTCGGAAAGGCGCCCTCGCTCGTGCTCGTCGCCGAGGTCGACGAGGCCTTCTTCCACTGCCCCAAGGCGGCGATGCGCGCCAAGCTCTGGGACCCGGCCGTTCAGGTCGATCGAGCGGTGATGCCGACGGGCGCCGAGATCCTGTTCGACCAGCTCGGCCTCGGGGCCCCGCCCATGAGCGAGGCCGAGGTGCGCGAGAGCCTGACCCGCCAGCTGTAGGGAACGTGGGGACAGGGAAAGTGGGGACACACACTTACACCGATGAGCGAGCCCTATTCGGCGCCTGAGTCACCGTGAGTGTGTGTCCCCACTTTCCCTGTCCCCACGTTCCGCCCTGAACACGATCGTGCGGCCGTGCCGGGCCAGGACGAGGCGGCCCTCGTCGTCGATGCGCAGGGGCTGGTGGTCGAAGGCGACCTTGCCCAGGTCGTTGACGTCGAAGCGGAAGCGGACGTCCGCCCCGGCGCCGGCGGGCAGCGCGGCGGGCTCCCCCTGAAGGCCGTAGACGTCCAACCTCAAGGCCACCGACACCGCCCGCGCCCCGGCGGGAAGCGCCATGTCCAGCCCCTCCGGCCCGAGCTGGCGCTCGATCCGGCGGCCGTCCGCCAGCCCGACCAGGGCGCTGAAGTACTGGGGATCGCCGCCCTGGGGCAGGTCGAGCGCGACGCGCAGCCTGCGCTCCGCCAGCGGCTTGGCGTCGAGCAGCACGAACCGCGGCGCGGTGACCGGGTCGCTGGTCAGCAGCACCTGCCCGCCCCGCACCTCCCACCGCCCGGAGGCTTCCTCGTCCAGCGCCCCGTACGACAGGGCGTATTGGAACCGCCCGTCGGACTTGAGCTCCAGTTCGGCGGCGATTTCCATCTGGCCGCCGTCGTAGCGGCCGGCCAGGGCGGCGGCGTCAGGCGCCGCCACTGCCGGACCCGCGGCTGCGCCCAGGACTGCGGAAAGGATCGCGAACAGCAGGAATCGAGGCCATGTCATGCCGCCAGACTACTGCGCAACTGCCCGAAGCGGCGCCCGGTCCGGGTTGTGCCATTCGGGACGATTAACGCCGAACGTGTGTTTCGCAATTGCAGGACTCTCAGAGCGGTGCACTATGGCCGCGGGGGCGCTCGCGAGACCTTGGCCCGGAAGGGCCGCAGAGACGGGAGACCCCTCATGCGCCGTTCGATGTTGTTGGTGGCCGGCCTCGCCGCCGCCCTGGCCAGCGTGAGCGCGGCGGACGCCGCCACCATCAGCCTGAAGTGCAAGAGCGGAACGGTGACGGTGTCCACCGGCACGTCCAGCGGCAATTGCAGCACCAGCGGCGGCAACAACGCCAGCTGCGGCGCCGGCGGCGAGAACGGCGACCGCGCGGCGGGCGGATGCGACTCCAAGGGCGTCGCGGTCTGCACCAGCTCCAACGGGGCCGGTACCTGCACCCTCGCCGCCAAGATCGCGCCGCCCCACAAGCCGATCGCCGTGCACCCGGCGATGAAGCCTGCGCCCAGCAGGACGCAGTAGAACCGTCGCCTGAGCGGCCGATCAGCCCCGCCCGACCTCCAGCCCCGCCAGCTGGTCCTCGGCGCGCCAGTCCTCCAGCACCTTCACGAAGGCGATCGGCCCCGCGCCGTAGAAGCCGTTCTGGATGGCGATGGCCGAGGGCTTGCCCTCGTTGTTGTAGTAGCCGGGGGTGCACTCCTCGAGGAACTTCTGGCGCATCACGGCGAGCGACTTGATCGTCTCGACCCAGGCGTCCTCGGCGGCCTGTTCGGCTTCCAGGGTGCGGACCTGCCGGTCGAGGGCGGTGCGGACGATGTAGGCAACGTGCTTGGCCTGCTCGTTCAGCATGTGCGGGTAGTTGGCCGTGAAGCCCGACTGGGCGTTGGAGATCACGAAGCAGTTGGGGAAGCCACGGCTGTGCATGCCGTGCAGGGTCGAGACCCCGTCGGCCCACTTGTCGCTGAGCGAGACCCCGCCCTTGCCGTAGAGCTCGAACCCCGAGCGGCGGGTGTAGCTGGTGCCGACCTCGAAGCCGGTGGCGTAGATCAGGCAGTCGACCTCGTAGGCCTTGCCGTTCGCGACCACCGCGTTTTCGGTGATGCGCTCGACGCCGTGGCCTTGGGTGTCGATCAGGTGGACGTTCGGCCGGTTGAACGTCGCCAGGTATTCGTC
This sequence comes from Caulobacteraceae bacterium, assembly GCA_035549595.1. Lineage (GTDB taxonomy): Bacteria > Pseudomonadota > Alphaproteobacteria > Caulobacterales > Caulobacteraceae > Acaudatibacter. The sequence goes on along the minus strand of DASZQQ010000123.1, from coordinate 3,618 downwards.
GTGGAAGCACGGCCGTTTGCAGAACTGGTTGTAGTAGGGCTTCAGCGCCTCGGCCGTGGCCGGGTCCTTGACCACCGCGTCGACGCGGGCGCGGATCTGCTCCATCTTCTGGAAGTCGGCGAGCTGCAGGATCTCGCCCGGATCGCCGCCGTTCATGGCCCCTTCCTGGCGCGCCAGGACCAGCAGGTTGCGGATGATCTCGGTCCAGCCGTCGTTGACCAGGTCCTCCTCGGCGAAGCCGCCGGAGACGAGGACGTTGAAGTTGTCCATCCGCTCCTGCTGCCAGCCGGGCTTCAGCGAGGCGGCCCACTTCGGGTCGGTCGGGCGGTTGTTGCGCACGTCGATCGACGAGGGCGTGCGCTGGAAGACGAACAGCTCCTTGGCCGCCGCGCCCAGATGCGGCACGCACTGCACCGCGGTGGCCCCGGTGCCGATCACGGCGATACGCTTGTCGCCCAGGCGGTCCAGGTTCCCGTTGGAGTCGCCGCCGGTGTAGTCGTAGTCCCAGCGGCTGGTGTGGAAGGTGTGGCCCTTGAAGGTTTCCACGCCGGGGATGCCGGGCAGCTTGGGCCGATGCAGCGGGCCGCTGGCGAGGGCCACGAAGCGCGCCTTCAGCGCGTCGCCGCGGTTGGTCGTCACGATCCACCGGGCGAGATCCTCGTCCCAGCGCATCTCGGTGATTTCGGTCTGGAAGAGGGCGCCGTCGTAGAGGCCGAACGTCTCGGCGATGGCGCGGCTGTGCTTCAGGATCTCGGGGGCCCGGGAGTACTTCTCCACGGGCATGTAGCCGACCTCCTCCAGCAGAGGCAGGTAGATGTAGCTCTCGATGTCGCAGGCCGCGCCGGGATAGCGGTTCCAGTACCAGGTGCCGCCGAAGTCGCCGCCCTTCTCGATGATGCGCACGTCGGCCACGCCGGCCTGCTTCAGGCGCGCCGCGGCCAGGAGGCCGCCGAAGCCGCCGCCGACCACGACCACCTCGACCTCGTCGGTCACCGGCGCGCGGGTGAAGCCCGGGGCGACGTACGGGTCGTCGAGGTAGTGGGCGAACCGGCCCTTGATCTCCTGGTACTGCTCGTTGCCCTCGGCGCGCAGGCGCTTGTCACGCTCGGCGCGGTACTTCGCCTTCAGCGCGGCCGGATCGAAGCCGAGCGCGGGACGCTCCCCGACGATGCTGTCTCCGTGATCGGCCATGGTTCTGGCGCCTCCCTCTCGTGCGATCCTGTCGGCGCACTATGAGGCAAGGCCGCCGGCGCGGCGACCGGAATTTCTGGCACGCGTTCCAAGTTTCGGCCGGCGCCCGGCGCGGCTTGCGTCACGGCGGACAGGGGTCGAGAAGTCGGGATGATGGATGCGACAGCGAACCCCGCCTCCGACGCGCACGCCGCGGCCGCCGCGCCGGCGCGGCTGTCGGTGCGCGGGCTGAGGAGCGCCCTGGCCGGCCCCTTCGACCTGGAGGTCGCCGCGGGCGCGATCGTCGCCATCAGCGGCGCGTCGGGTTCGGGCAAGAGCCTGTTCCTGCGCATGGTCGAGGACCTCGATCCGAACGAGGGCGAGGTGTGGCTGGACGGCGCGCCGCGTGCGTCGTTCGCCCCGCCGGACTGGCGGCGCCGCGTCCCCTACGTCCCGGCGGAGGCCGGCTGGTGGGCCGACCACGTCGAGGAGCATTTCGCACCGGGCGACCTTGCGAAGGCGCAGGCGCTGGCGGTGCGGCTCGGCCTGACGGCGGCCCACTGCGCGGGGCCGGTGGCGCGGCTCTCCACCGGCGAGCGCCAGCGGCTGTCGCTGATCCGCGCGCTGGTGCTCGAGAGCCCCGTCCTGCTGCTCGACGAGCCGACCGGGCCGCTCGACCCGGACTCCTCGGCCCTGGTCGAGACCCTGCTGCGCGAGCGGGCCGCGGCCGGGACCGCCGTGATCCTGGTCAGCCACGACGCCGCGCAGCCGGCGCGCCTGGGCGCCGCGCACTACGCGATGTGCAACCGAGCCCTGGAGGGTCCGGTCTGATGCACGCGATCCCGATCTCGCCCCTGGACCTGGCCGCCGCCGCCTCCCTGGTGCTGTTCGACGCCGTATTGTCGGTCGCCCTGCGGCTTCGCCTGCACCGCCAGGTGCTGATCGCCGCGGCGCGGATGGTGGTGCAGCTGCTGGCGGTCGGTTACCTGCTGCGGTTCCTGTTCGCCCTCTCGAACCCCTGGGCGACCCTGGCGCTGGTTCTGGCCATGGGCGCGATCGCCGCGCGCGAGATCACCGCCCGCTCGGTGCGCAACTTCAAGGACTTCACGGGCCTGGGCCTGGCCGCGACCGGGGTGGTCATCGCCACGGTGGTCACCGCCGGCCTCGCCCTCTCCACCGCCATCCGCCCGCATCCCTGGTACGACCCGCGCTACGCGATCAGCCTCGTCGGCATCATCATGGGCTCGGTGCTGAACGCCGGCAGCCTGACCTTCGACACCATGCTGGGCTCGCTCGTGCGCGAGCGGACCACCATCGAGACGCGCCTGGCGCTGGGCCACAGCTTCCAGCACGCCACCGCGCCGCTGCTGCGCGACGGCATCCGTCGGGGCCTGCTGCCGGTTGTGAACCAGATGTCGGCGGCCGGCGTGATCACCCTGCCCGGCATCATGACCGGCCAGATCATCGCCGGCCTCGATCCGGTGGAGGCGGTCAAGTACCAGATCCTGCTGATGTTCCTGCTCGCCGGCGCCAGCGGCGTCGCCAGCCTGGTGATCGGCTACGGCGCCATGCGCCTCGTCACCGACGAGCGCCAGAGGCTGCGCCTCGACCGGCTGAGGGAACGGGCCGCGTCATAGCGAAGAAATACGGTGACACTGTATGAATTGGCGACCGAGGATCAGGGCCGCGTCCAGCTGGACGGCGCCAATTCATACAGTGTCACCGTATTTCCCCATCCACGCCGCAGCACGGTCCAGCAGCTCGGCCAGCACCTCGAGGTCCTTGCGGCCGGTCTTCGCCGGGACATGGAAGGAATGGTCGGCCTCGTCGGCGAGGACCAGGGTCGCGCGCTCGCCCAGGTTCGACACCACTCCCTCCAGCAACGGCAGGTCGGCGAGCAGATCCTTGGTCCCCTGCAGGAACAGCATCGGGACCTTCACCTCGGCCAGGTGCGCGGCGCGGTCGGTGGAGGGCTTGCCGGCGGTGTGCAGGGGGAAGGCGAAGAACACGAGGCCGCGCACGCCCTGCAGGGGTTCGGCCGCCTGGGCCTGAGAGGTCATCCGCCCGCCGAACGAGCGGCCGCCGGCGAAGAGGGGCAGGCCCCGGGCCCGCGCGTTCGCCTCGGCCACGGCCGCGCGCACGGTCTTGTGCGCCACCGCCGGCGGATCGACCCGCTTGCCGCCCTTCTCCATGTACGGGAACTGGTAGCGCAGGGTGGCGATCCCGCGCGCGGCGAGGCCGTCCGCCGTGGCCGCCATGGCCTTGTGCGTCATCCCCGCCCCCGCTCCATGCGCGAGCACGAGGCACGCCCTGGCGTCGGCGGGACATTCCCAGAGCCCGGAGACCGGGTCGCTGGCGGGGATGGCGATGGTGATCGGTTCGGCGGTCATGGGCGGAGGATAGCCCGAATCCGTCCGGATGGACGCCGTCGCCCGCTGTCGTCATCTT
>DASZQQ010000122.1:0-6357 GCA_035549595.1 Caulobacteraceae bacterium | reverse complement strand
TGGGGTCGATGCGGCGGTGGTCCACCCCCTGTTCGAGCCCAGGGCCGAAGGGCGCCTGCGCCGGGCCGGCGTGACCCGCATCGTCTCGACCGACTCCATCGCCCATCCCACCAACGCCGCGGCGCTGGCCCCCCTGCTGGCCAGCGCCCTCGCCGACGAGATCGCCGCATGACCCCCAGCCTCACCTTCCACGGCGCCGCCGGCTGCGTCACGGGCTTCTGCGCCCGGCTGACCACCGACAAGGCCAACCTGCTGATCGACTGCGGCATGTTCCAGGGCTCGAAGACCCTGAAGGCGCTGAACTACCAGCCGTTCCCGTTCGACGCGGCGGCCGTGGACGGCGTGTTGCTGACACACGCGCACATCGACCACTCGGGCCTGCTGCCGAAGCTGATGAAGGCCGGCTTCAAGGGGCCGATCTGGTCCACCGCCGGCACGCGCGACCTGTGCGCCGTGATGCTGCCCGACGCCGGCCACATCCAGGAGAGCGAGGTCGAGCAGCTGAACCGGCGCAACCAGCGCCGTGGCCGCGAGACCGTGACGCCGATCTTCACGGCGCGCGACGCCGTGCGCTGCATGGACCAGTTCGAGCGCATCAAGCTGGGCGACCTCGTCGAGGTGGCGCCCGGGGTGAAGGCGCGCTGGTGGAACGCCGGCCACATCGTCGGCTCGGCCTCCATCGAGGTGATCGTCGAGACGGACGAGGGGCCGATGACCTTGCTGTTCTCGGGCGACCTCGGCCCGGGCGGGCGCGAATTCGCCGCCGATCCGCAAGGCCCGGCCGGCGTCGACCACCTGATCATCGAATCCACCTACGGCGGGCGCGAGCGGGCGCCGATGGACCCGGCCGGACGCCGGGCCCTGCTGGCCGAGGCGATGACCGAGGCGCGCGAGGCCGGCGGGCCGCTGCTGATCCCGGCCTTCGCCGTCGAGCGGACGCAGGAGCTGCTCGCCGACCTGCTGCAGGTGATGGAGGACCGCCGCGACCTCGCCGGCGACATCTTTCTGGACTCCCCACTGGCCATCGAGGCCACCGACGTCTTCCTGCGCCGCGGCTGGAACCCGGCGCTGGGCCGCAACCCGTTCGAGGCCCTGCACGCCTCCGAGCGGCTGCGTTTCCTGAAGACGCCCCAGGAGAGCGACAGCCTGGAGCGGCTGCGCGGCTGGCACGTGATCCTGGCGGCCAGCGGCATGTGCGACGCCGGCCGCGTGCGCCGGCACCTGAAGCGCCTGCTCTGGCGGCGCGACGCCACCGTGCTGCTGGCCGGCTTCCAGGCCGCCGGCACCCTGGGCCGGCTGCTGCAGGAGGGCGTGACCCCCGTGCGCATCCAGGGCGACGAGATCGCCGTGCGCGCGCGAATCCGCAGCCTGGACGTCTATTCCGGCCACGCCGACGCCGTCGCCCTGACCGCCTGGGCCGAAGCCCGCCGGCCGGTGGCCGGGACCGTGTTCATCGCCCACGGCGAGCCGGACATGTCGGCCGCCCTCGCCGAGCGGCTGGCGGCGGCCGGGCTGGAGCGCATCGTCCGTCCCGAGCTCGACGAGAGCTTCGCCCTGACGCGCCACGAGGCGACGCCGTCGAAGGCGCCCGGCGCGCGCAAGCTGCAGGCCGCGGCCGCCGGCCTCGACTGGCACAACGAACGCGCGGCCCTGCTGGGCGAGCTGAACGCCGCCCTCGACCGGGCGCCCGACGACGCCGCCCGCAAGGCCCTGCTGGCCACGCTGCGCGGCCTGATCGCCGCTCCCTGATCCAGATCAAGGCTCTGCTCGGCCGGCGGCATCATCTTCGCGCCCAAAGAGGAGAGGAGCCGACGAGGATGTCGAGCCTGCCCTGGCGTCTGGCTGGATTCATCGTGATGGCCGCTGGCGCGGCCGCCCTCGCCTATCTCGGCCAAGCCCTCTACGGCGGCCGCGCGGAAGACCTCGACGTGCTCGTGAGGATCGGCATGCCCATGGCCTTCATCGCCACCCTGACCGCGGCGGCGGCCCTGTTCGGCGGCGGCTGGATCGTGCTGCACCGCCAGCGCGCGGCCCCCGCCGCCTCGCCGCCGCGCCGGCGCCACCGGCCGTTCTGACGCGGCGCGAACTGTCTGCGCCTTGACAAGCAACGCTGCGCCGGGCGCTGCTGCGGACGTGACGGCCGCCGACGCCATGCGAAACAGAGCGCCCTCCTGGCTGGGCCGCCAGGGGATCATCGGCTGCGCGCTGGCCGTCGTCGTCGTCGCCCTCGCGTGGGCGCTGCATGTCAGCCCGATCCAGACCCTGGAGACCCATCCGGGCCTCCTCTACGTCTGCGCGGTGGTGGGCGCCGCTACGGTCGGCGGCGTCGGGCCGGGACTGCTGGCGACGATCCTGGCCGTGGCGGTCGACCAGTTCGGCCCCAGCCCCGGGCCGGCGGCCCCGATGGACACGGCCTCGGCGGTGCTGTTCGCCATGGTCGGCGTGGCGCTCTCGGCGCTCGGCGAATGGCGGCTGAGGAGCAGCCTCGGCGTCTCGAGCCTGAACGCCGCGCTGAAGCAGCGCGAGGCCAACCTGGCCTCGATTCTCGAGACCGTGCCCGACGCGATGATCGTCATCGACGAGCGCGGCGTCATGCAGTCGTTCAGCCTCGCCGCCGAGCGCCTGTTCGGCTGGACCGCGGCCGAGGCGGTCGGCCAGAACGTCAGCAACCTGATGCCTTCGCCCTACCGCGAGGCGCACGACAGCTACCTGCAGCGCTATCTCGCCACCGGCGAGCGCCGGATCATCGGCATCGGCCGCGTCGTCGTCGGCCAGCGCCGGGACGGCTCGACCTTTCCCATGGAGCTGGCGGTCGGCGAGGTGCTCGGCGGCTCGCGGCGGTTCTTCACCGGCTTCGTGCGCGACCTCACCGAGCGCCAGCAGACCGAGACGCGCCTGCAGGAGCTGCAGTCCGAGCTGGTGCACGTCTCGCGCCTGACGGCGATGGGCGAGATGGCCTCGGCCCTGGCGCACGAGTTGAACCAGCCGCTGTCGGCGATCGCCAACTACCTGCGCGGCTCGCGCCGGCTGCTGGAGCGGGAGGGCCCGGTCGAGAAGGCGCGGCTGACCGAGGCCCTCGACAAGGCCGCCCAGCAGGCCCTGCGCGCCGGCGACGTGATCCGGCGCCTGCGCGACTTCGTCGGCCGTGGCGAGAGCGAGCGCAACGTCGAGAGCCTGACCCGCCTGATCGAAGAGGCCAGTGCGCTGGCTCTGGTCGGGGCCAAGCAGCAGGGCGTGCGCGTGCAGCTGAAGCTCGATCCGCGCTGCGACCTGGTGTTCGCCGACCGGGTGCAGATCCAGCAGGTGATCATCAACCTGGTGCGCAACGCGCTGGACGCCATGCAGGGCGGCGAGCGGCGCGAGCTCGACATCCGCTCGGTCCCCCGCGACGAGGGCTTCGCCGCGATTCTGGTGTCCGACACCGGACCGGGGATCAGCGAGGAGGTGCGCGAGCGCCTGTTCACCCCCTTCACCACCACCAAGGCGGAGGGTATGGGCGTGGGGCTTTCCATCTGCCGGACGATCGTCGAATCTCACGGCGGTTCCATCTGGGCCGAATCGAGACCCGAAGGGGGGGCGACGTTCGGCTTCACCCTGCCCCTGGCCACGGAGGACGCTGAGGCATGAGCGCCGGCAAGGTGCACCTGATCGACGACGACGCCGACGTGCGCGACAGCCTGACCTTCCTGCTGTCCACCGCCGACATCGACGTCGACGCCTACGACTCGGCGAAGGCCTTCCTGGCCGTCGCCGGCGAGGCGGACGGCTGCATCGTCACCGACGTGCGCATGCCGGAGATGGACGGCCTGGAGCTGACCCGTCGCCTGAAGGGCCTGGGCGTGCGCCTGCCGATCATCGTCATCACCGGGCACGCCGACGTGCCGCTCGCGGTCGAGGCGATGAAGATCGGCGTCTCGGACTTCATCGAGAAGCCGTTCGACGACGAGGTCATCCTGGGCGCCGTGGAACGGGCCCTGAAGCTCGGCGCCGCGCCGCAGAGCGCCGAGGGCAGCGAGTTCGCCCGCCGCATCGCCGAGCTGTCGCCGCGCGAGCGCCAGGTGCTCGACGGCCTCGTCCAGGGCAAGCCCAACAAGGTCATCGCCCGCGACCTCGACATCAGCCCGCGCACGGTCGAGATCTACCGCGCCCACGTGATGACCAAGACCCAGGCCCAGAGCCTGTCCGAGCTTGTCCGCATGGCGATCCTGGCCGGCGTGGCCTGAGAGGTCGGGCTCGCGTCCGCCTGACTCTTCCGCCTTTGGGGGAAGAGCTGGGCGTGAGTCGCCCCTACCGCCGGCCCGAGAGGGTCAGCGCCGTCTCGCGGACGTTGACGCGGTCGTATTCCTTCTTTTCGTCGGTCAGGTCGTTGTACGGGATCAGGTCCGGGTGCAGGCGCAGGGCCTGGTCCTTGCGCGGCGCGTCGACGAAGCGCCAGCCGGTCATGCGACGCTGGGCGCACCAGCGTTCGTGTTCCAGCTCGGCCAGCAGTTCCAGGCTGTGGTCGTCGCCGAACAGCGCCAGCCCCGGTCCCAGGCGCGGCACGCCGTTGACCCCGCGCCAGATCTGCGGGTCGATGCCGGCGCTGGCGAGCTTGGCCGGGATGTGGGCGACGACGTCGCGATTGTTCTGGCGGAACGACTCGTCGAGCTTGTCCCACGGCATGGAGGCGCTGTTGGCCGGGTTGTCGCGCTCCTCCGGCGGCAGGGCCTCGCGGTAGGCGTCGCTGAACGAGCGCGCCGCGGCGTCCGGCCGGTCGGACAGGAACTCGCTGGCGGCCAGCAGGGAGTCGAGGTCGCCGAAGGGGATCAGGCTGTCGAGCCCGCGCAGGTCGTCCTGGCCGGCCGAGATTGTGTTCAGCTCGCGCAGGCGCACGAAGATCGGGATGCCGCTGACGCCGTTGCGCCGCATCAGGGCCTGCAGCATGGCCGCCGCGGCGAGCGCCTCGGTGTCGGACTTCAGGCACACGTAGGCCGCCGTCACGGGCCCGACCGAGCGGATGCCGGCCACGAGTTCGTCGGCCTCCGGCTCCACCGCCTCGCTGCCGATGCGGCCCTCGATCAGGTTCAGGTGGACGCAGGCGTCGATCTCCGGCGCCCGGATCCGCAGCGCGCCTTCCAGGGCCTTGGCGTGCGGGTCGACGACGGTGATCTGGGGGACGTCGAGATAGGTGGTGCGGCAGTTGACGATGATGTCGCGCGCGATCGCCTGGCCGACCTGGCCGAAGCCGACGATCAGGGCGTGGATGCGGCGATGCTCGGCCTCGCGCGCCAGCAGGAAGGGCGGGTGGTCGAGCATCAGCGCCCGTGCGGCGACGTCGCCCTGCGACAGCACCCGGGTGCGCGATTCGTTGAAGGTGCCGGCGGCGTCCTCCGCCAGGCGACCGTCGCGCATCAGCACGGTGATGAAGGCGCGCGGCGAGGCGCGCCGGGCCGCGCGCGCCAGCATCACGGCGTGGGCGTCGTCGTCCTCGACGATCAGGATGTGATCCGCCGCCCGCGCGTGGTCGAGCACCACCCCGGCGCTGTCCCCGGGCGGCCAGGGCATGGCCACGGAGCGCAGGTTGCGCGCGCCGAGGCTGGCGGCGCCCAGCCACAGCACGCCCTTGCCGGCCCGCAGGCCCAGTTCGAAGGCCTTGTTCGCGATCGTCTGGCTGCCGATCACGACCAGGTCCTGCTTGACCCAGCGGGCCACGGCCATGGCGATGCGTTCCTGCAGGAGGGCGATGGCGGCGGCGCCGGCGGCGGCGAACACCACGGCGGTCCCGGTCCAGCGGCCGACGGCCAGGCGCCAGTCCTTGTCCGGCAGGCCAGTGGCCAAGCTGTCGTTGTAGCCGAACAGCGCCAGCGACTTGTAGAGCGCGGCGTCCAGCCGGTCGCCGGCGTCCATGAAGCCGCTGACGCCCAGGGCGAAGGTGATCCCGATCAGGATGGGGATCGACAGGATGGCCGGCAGCGACAGGCGGCCCTGGCGGTTCACGGGCCCGGCTCCTTCAGCCCCATCGGCGGCTCGATCGCCCCCTCCCGCGTCCGGTCGATGCTCAGTAGGGCACGTCCGAGCGGGTCGCCCGCGCGGGCGCGCCGGAGCCGGACGAAACGCCGTGCTCGTGCTTCGGCTTCTTCGGCTTCTCGGGCGTCAGCGGCTGGCCGTCCGGCCCCAGGGCCGGCGTCGCGCCGGCCTGGGCGCCGGGAGCTCCCGGCACGGGCGTCGCGCCAGGCGTCGCAGCCGCAGGGGTGGCCCCGGCGGGCGGGACCGCCCCGGCGCCGGCGGCGGGCGCGGTGTTGTTCTGGATCTGCACCGTCGGTGGAGCGGCCGGAGTCGTCGTCTCGGTCGGGGCGGCGGCCGACGGCGGAGGCGGGG
>DASZQQ010000121.1:0-5013 GCA_035549595.1 Caulobacteraceae bacterium | reverse complement strand
AGCCTAGGCCCTCGCTTTCGCGAGGGAGAGCGGAGGGGATGGGTCCCGTACGTGTCGTTTCGTGTCTTTCGTGGTTCGACAAAGCGGCGTGCGCCGCCCGCGACCGCCTACGACCTCAGGCCCGCCGCCTCCGACGGCAGGGTGGGGCCGGCGTCGGCGAAGCCGTGGCTGCCGGCGTTCGCGCGCAGGGCGTCGATGCGGTCGCGTTCGTGGCGGAAGGCGGCCAGTTCCTGGCCCCAGAGCGAAGCGCCGACATGGTCTGCGGCGCCGTTCGGGTTGACCCGGCCGCCGCCCTTCCAGACCTCGTAGTGCAGGTGCGGCCCGGTCGCGAGGCCCGTGGCGCCGACATAGGCCACGATCTGGCCTTGCGCGACATGGTCGCCGACCTTCAGGCCGCGGGCGTAGGCCGAGAGGTGCGCATAGCCGGTCTCCCAGCCGCCGGCGTGGCGGATGCGCAGCCAGTTGCCGTAGCCGCCCCAGGGCCGGGTCTCGACGACCACCCCGTCGCCGGCGGCGAGCACCGGCGTGCCGGTGTCGGCGGCGAAGTCGATGCCCTGGTGCATGCGGGTGTAGCCCAGCACCGGATGCTCGCGCATGCCGTAGGGCGAGGAGACGATGCGGGCGCCGTCGACGGGGGTCTTCAGCAGCAGGCCCTTCACCGAGCGGCCGCGCTCGTCGAAGAACTGCCGCCCGGCGCCGGTGTCGAAAGCGTAGAAGCGGATCTTGCGCCCGCGCGCGTCCATCTCGGCGTAGAGCAGGTCGCCGGTCTCGACGGTGGCGCCGCCGGGGCCGACCTTGCGCTCGAACACCAGGCTGAAGTGGTCGCCCGGGCGGATGTCGCGGGCGAAGTCGAGCCGGCGCGAGAACACCTTCACCAGCTTGGCGATCAGGGTCAGGTCCGCGCCGACCTTCTCGGCCGACTGGTAGAGCGAGCCCTCCATCACCCCCGAAGCGACGGTGGTGACGATGCGATCGGGGGGCGGCGCCTCGCGCAGGCGGAAGACGCCATCGTAGCCGCGCGCCACGACGACGTCGCCGGCCGTCCCGGTATGCACCGTCAGCCCGAGCAGCCGCGCCGGACCGAACCAGAATCTGGGCTTGGCGATCGACGCCTCGACCGTGGCGTCCGCAGGAAGCGCCGTCGGGTCCAGCTGGGCGGTCAGGGCCTGGGTGGCGGCGTCGGCCTCGTCGCCCGGAGCGCCGGCGCGGCGAAGCGCCGTGTCCAGACTCTCGCCGGGCTTCACCTCGACGTCGGCGGACGGCGCCGTGGCCGGGCGTTCGCGCGCGCCGGCGGCGGCCGCGACGGTCGCCAGGCGCCACCCGCCCGCCAGGCACAGCACCGCGGCCACGCCGACCGCCCAGCGATGGGCGAGACGGCGCCGGGGCGGCTCGGCCGGCGGCGTATAGGGCAGGGCGACGATGACGACGGCTCCGGAAGGTCGGCCGCGATCCTCGTCCGTTAGTGTTAATGGCCGGTGGAGGCGGAGCGCCTAGAGGAGCGCCTGCAGCCGGTCGACCGGGCGGCAGAGCGCCGCGCCCCTGGGGCCGACGACGATCGGCCGCTCGACCAGGATCGGATGGGCGACCATGGCGTCCAGGATCGCCTCGTCGGTGACGCCCGGCGCGGTCAGGCCCAGCTCCTCGGCGGGCGTGCCGCGCACGCGCAGCACGTCGCGGGGGCCGACGCCCATCTTCGCGAACAGGTCCTTCAGCTGCGCCTTGGTCCAGCCGGCCTTCAGGTACTCCACCACCTGCGGCGCCTTGCCGGCGTCCCTCAGCGCCTGAAGCGTGTTGCGCGAGGTCCCGCAGTTCGGATTGTGGAAGATCACGTAGTCGGCCATCGCAGCGCTCCTCTGAACCGCGTGGCTCCATACGGCGGGGCGGCCGGGCCTGTCGAGCCGGGGCTGTGCCGCCGGCCCGACAGGTTGGCTTCAGGCCGTGATGTCGAGGCCGCCTGTCGCCGACGCGGCCGTGCTCGAGGTCGAGCCGTCGGTCGGCGGCGGACCGCCCGACGGCGGCGGGCCGGGCGGCCGATGGTGGCCACGATGCGCCGACATCGCCTGCTTCATGGTCGAGAACGTCGACTGGGCGCTGGAGAGGTCACCCGACTGCAGGGCCGAACTCAGGGACGCCAGGTCCTTCTGGAACGGATCGTCGGCATTGCCGTTCTGCGGCGCCAGCTTCTGGACGTTGGCCAGCGCCGTCTGGGCCCCGGCCAGGTCGCCGCTGCCGAGCGCCTTGTCCAGCGCGTTGAAGGCGTCGTTCCGCTGCTGCGCCGCCGCCGACCATGTAGACGTCGGTAAGGATTGCGACACGCCTGTAATGGACATCGTCATTTCTCCACAATTGCTACGGTATTGTAGTCATTCGAGCGGATGCTCGGTGGAGGTTCGGCCGAGTCTAAATAACGAAAGACTAATTACTTGAACTGTTCAGGGCTCGCTGAACCAGCCGTCGTCGGCCTGGCCGATCGGCATGCCGGGCGGCGGGGCGACGTGGCGGGCCTTGTCGGCCTCGGCGAGGGCTTTCAGGCGGTCGGGGGAGGGGTCGGTCAGGAGGTCCGCCAGGGCCCGGGCCTGGGCCTGGTCGGCGGGGGCGGCCGGATGGTCGGCGCGCAGGCGCTTGCCGAGGTCCTGGAGGGCGGCGCGGACCTGGGCGGCGGCGGCCGGCGACAGGCTCTGGTTCTGCAGGTCCCTGGCCAGCTGGACGACCAGGCGCGACTGCACGCGGCGGCGGATCAGGCCCTCGTGGCCGCCGCTCGAGCGGGCGGGAAAGGCGGCGTCGATGGTGCGGCCCAGCAGCTCCGCCAGGCCCAGCTGCGCCGGATCGCGCGAGCCCATGTCCTGGACGCGGCTCAGGCGCGCCGGGTCGAGCAGGTCCTGGAAGGTGATGTCGGCGGCCGCCTCGACGGCGGTCGAGAGGTCGAACAGGGGCGTCTGCGACTTGCCGAACACCTCGATGTCGTAGGCCTTGTCGCGCTCGCTGGGCTCGCCGGCCGACAAAAGGGCGATCAGCGGGTCGGGCAGGTCCAGGACCTGGGGATCGAGGCTGGCGAGCAGGGCCGCGAGGGCCGCGCGCTGGCGCTCGGCCTGGACCACGACGGACGCCGGCGAGGCGTCGCCCTGGACAGGGTAGGTAAAGCGGGCCCCGCCGACGAGCTTGGCCGCCGCGTCGATCTCGTAGCGGTGGTAGAGGTAGATCGGCACGAGGATGCGCTTCAGGTCCGCCACCGGCGCGCCAGCGGGCAGGTTCTTCAGGCCGAAGCCGGCGAGGGCGATGCGGCGCACCTCGAGGGCATGCGCCAGGCCCGCGACCGCGTCGGGTCCGTCGTCCCAGAGCGCGCCGTCCGGATGGGCCGCATAGGTCGGCCGCGAGTCGCCGTCGGTGACGAACTTCAGGCCGTGGGCGTAGCCGTCGCGGACGATCGCCGTGAGCTCGGCCCCCTGGTCGGTCCCCGGCGCGGCCTCGTCGTAGAGCCAGTGGATGGCGAAGCGGTCCCAGGCGCCCAGGCCCGTGGCGTAGGCGTCGGTGAAGTCGAGGCGGCCGCCCACGATGTTCACCCGCGGCGGCGGGTAGTCCATCACCGACTCGCGGTCGCCGAAGGTCGAGCCGGCGAAGTTGTGCTCCAGGCCCAGCGCGTGGCCGGTCTCGTGCACGGCCAGCTGGCGCAGCCGCATCAGCGAGATCCGCACCGGATCATCCTGGGTCCCGGTCCCGGTGCGATCGGCGCCGACAAGGCCCTCGAAGATCAGCCGGTCCTGGCGCACCCGCTGCGAGCCCAGCAGCACCGCGCCCTTGACGATCTCGCCGGTGCGCGGGTCGACGATGTTCTCGCCGTAGGACCAGCCGCGGGTCTGGCGGTGCACCCAGTTGATGACGTTGTAGCGCGCGTCGAGGGGGCTCGCCCCCTCGGGCAGGACCTCGACGCGGAAGGCGTCGATGAAGCCGGCCTCGTCGAAGGCCTTGGCCCACCAGCGCGCTCCCTCCACCAGCGCCGAGCGGATCGGCTCGGGCGCGGCCGGATCGACGTAGAACACGATCGGCTTCTTCACCGGCGAGCGGGCGGCGGTCGGGTCGGTCTTCTCCAGGCGGAAGCGGTGCGCCAGGCGCACGACCAGCGGCTGGCCGAGCGGGGCGCTGTAGTCGGCGACCAGGGTGGCGAAGGCGCCGGTCCTGGGGTCGGCGAGGCGCGGCTCGTAGCCGGGGCCCGGCAGGCGGATCAGGCTGTGGTGCTCGACCAGCGTCAGGTCATGCGGCGCCGGCGCGATGCCGGTGACCTCGCTGCCCGGCTCGTCGCTGACGAAGGTCTGGTGGGCGTCGAACTCCAGGTTCTCGGGGAACACCTGGGTCTCGCCGACGTCGGCGTAGCTGAGGCCCGCGTCGACGTGGAAGGTTCCCTGCTTCGCGGCCTTCAGGGTGTCGATGACGCCGAAGCCGTCGCGGGTCAGGAAGCCCGAGATGTCGACCAGCAGCGTCCCGTCGGGCGCCTCTGCAGCGATGTCGCCGGCCCAGACCGTCGAGCTGGCGAACGACTGGCGCACCGCCCGCGCCTCGTCCGCCGAGCCGTGCGCGGCCTGGAAGCCATAGTTCTCGAGGTTGGCGACGATGCGCTTGCCGGCGCGGCGGAACGCCAGCACCTGGGTCTGGGCGGCGTCCGAGCGGTCGAGCCCGACCGGCGCCGATCCCAGGCCCGAGCGCAGGTAGACCTGGTAGAGGTAGCGGCCGTAGAGGCCGTCCTCGCCGGCGACCGGCTTCAGCGCCAGCAGCACGCGCCCGCCCTTGCGGTCGAGGTAGACCGGCGTCAGGCCGTCGAGCCGCTCCAGGCCGGCCACGGCGGCGTCGAAGGTCTGGACGGCGGCGGGCGGAGGCGCGGCGATGGCGGCCGCCGCCGGCGCGGCCATGCCGACCAGAATTGCGCCCAGAACCGCCAGACCACGCCAAGCGCCCACGTCCGCCCCCTTCGCGACTCCCGCCAGGAAGAGCAACCTAGAGGAGGGCGCGCGGGCTGTCAGG
>DASZQQ010000120.1:0-5492 GCA_035549595.1 Caulobacteraceae bacterium | reverse complement strand
GGCACGAGCTGAACAGGATGCAGAACGAGCGGTTGCGGAACACCTCGACGACCTCGGCCAGCACCGTCGAGAGGCCGCCGCCGTCGGTCGGAGCCGAGTGCAGGCGGTTGCGCGAGCTCAAGGTGCCGAAGCTGGCGACGGCCGCGCCGACCAGCACGATGCCGGCGCAGGTCCAGGCGTAGGGGCTGTAGGCGGCGCGGTCGTGAACGCCCTTGGGCCCGTTGAGGTAGACGAAGTAGGCCAGGATCGCGGCCGCCAGGCCGGCGAAGACGGTGAAGATCACCCGCGAGGCGACGATGGTCGAGCGCTCCGCGTAGTCGTCCGACAGTTCCGCGCCGAGGGCGATGTAGGGCACCTGGAAGAAGCTCAGGCCCACGCGGACCAGCATCAGCATGGCCATGGCGTAGGCGAACAGGCTCCAGCCGCTGAGGCTGTCCGGGGTCGAGAACAGCATGCCGAAGCCGAGGGCGATCGGCACGGCGGCGAGGATCATGAACGGGTGGCGCCGGCCGTGGCGCGAGCGGCTGTTGTCGGACAGGGAGCCGACCAGCGGGTCGATGAAGGAATCGACCACCAGCGCCGCGCCGAGCGCGAGGCCGGCCGCCGAGCCCGACATGCCGCAGAGGTTGACGAGGTAGAACAGCAGCAGGCTGCCCAGGCCCAGGCCGAGCGTGTCCTGCACCAGCATCCCGGAGCCGTAGACCGCCAGCGTGCCGAGGCGAAGCTTCTGCGCCCGCGCCGCGTGGTTGTCTTCGTGCGGCCCGATGGGCGCGATGATCTCCTCGGCGACGTTGGACATGCGCAATGCGGCCTTTGCGGCCCCTCCCCTGTACTCATCTCATGCATAGGGGGGCCCGCGAAGCCGCGCCAGCCCCGCGTCGATGAATACGGGGACAGGATCGCAACCTGTCCCTTCGATCAGGAGAACACCTGCTCGCGAAGGCTGGCCAGGAACGGGTGGATCGGCGCCAGCACCCACTTCTGTGGCAGGGGCGGCGCGTGCAGGGACGTGCGATGGTCTATCCGGGCCGAGGTCGGACCCAGGACGACAACGAACTCGCCGAGCCGGTCGGCCTCCGCCGCCTCGGCCAGGGCGGGGAACAGCAGCCGGATTCCCGCGTCGAAGCGGCCGAGGTCGATATCGAGCCGGTCGGCCAGGTCGAGCAGGATGGCGAGGCCGAGGAGCTCGGAAAAGGCGAAGCCACGGTCGGGCCGACGTTGCGGCAGCCACCGCTCCCACTGCCTGAGCCGCTCGGGCGCCACGCCGACCAGGCGACACGCGTCGTGACGGGAGAAGCGGATCGTCCTGTCGTCAGGCATGTGGGGTTCCTCTCGAGGTCAGGGGAGCGGCGACGGCGCGACCTCCGCGGCGACGCCGAGAAGCTGGAGAAGGCGTTCGCGCAGGACCCGCGGCTCGTCTCGCCGTCCCGGCAGGTCCGCCGCGACGCGGCCTCCGTCCAGGACGACGATCCGATCCGCCAGGGTCACCGCCTCGTCGACGTCGTGGGTGACCAGCAGGACGGCCGGGCGATGCCTTGCCGAGAGTTCGCGCAGCAGGGCATGCATCCGAAGCCGGGTCAGGGCGTCGAGCGCACCGAAGGGTTCGTCGGCCAACAGCAGGGCCGGCGCGCGCACCAGCGCCCGGGCCAGGGCGACGCGCTGCTGCTCGCCGCCCGAAAGCTCGTGCGGCCAGGCGCTCTCTCGGCCGGCAAGCCCGACCTCGGCCAGCGCGGCCCTCGCGCGGATCGTCGGGGCGGGGCCCGAGAGTCCGAGCCGGACGTTGTCCAGCACGCGCTTCCAGGGCAGCAGGCGCGCGTCCTGGAACACCACCGCCATGCGGTCGGGCGCAAGGATCTCGCCCGAGCCTTCGGCCTCGTGGTCAAGGCCGGCGATCGCGCGCAGGAGCGTACTCTTGCCGCAGCCGCTGCGGCCCAGAAGCACAACGAACTGCCCCCGATCGATGTCGAGGTCGACACCGTTCAGCACGCCCTTCAAGGTGAAACGCCGGACCAGGTCGCGGACCTTGACCACCGGCGGCTCCAGACGGCGCGCGCTCATTGCGCCAGACTCCGGCGCCAGGCCAGGGCGCGCCGCTCCAGCGCCCGCACCGCGAAGTCGGAAACCAGGCCCAGGAGCGCGTAGACCACGAGACCCACGACGATAACGTCGCCCTGGGCGTAGGTCCGGGCCAGATTGATCATGTAGCCGACGCCGCTGACGGCGTTCAGCTGCTCGACCACCACCAGCGCGAGCCAGGCCGCCATGACCCCCAGCCGCAGGCCGAGAAGGAATCCGGGCAGCGCTGCGGGCAGGACGACGTGGCGGACGAAGGCCGCTCGCGTCAGCCGAAGCGTCTCGGCCAGTTCGACATGGCGGATGTCGAGGCCCCTGAGCGTCGCCAGGGTGTTCATGTAGACCGGCACGAAGACCGAGACCGCTATCACGGTCACCTTCATCGCCTCGCCGATGCCGAACCAAAGGATCAGCAGCGGGATCAGGGCGAGCGTCGGGATCGAGCGCTTCACCTGCACGACGCCGTCGATCAGGTAGCCGCCGGTGAGGCTGAGGCCCGACGCCAGCGCCGCCGCCAGGCCGGCGGCGACGCCGAAGACGAGCCCCTGGGCCGCCCGCCAGGCCGACACGGCGAGATTGGCTTGCAGGCGGCCGTCGCGGACGAGCTCCGCCGCCGTCGCCGCCGTCGTCCAGGGCGCCGGCAGCACCCGCGGATCCAGCAGGCCGCTCAGCGATCCGGCCGTCCAGGCCAGCAGCAGCAGCGCCGGCCCGAGCAGCCACCCGAGCCGATCGGGCGGTCCAAGGCCGAGACGTCGGGCCGTAGAGCGTCTGTCGGGCTTGCCGGCGTCCCGTATGGCAGACGCGTTCAGCGCAGGAGAGAAGGCCTGGGCGGTCATCGTTCGATCAATCCTTCATCGGCTGGCGACGTCGCGCGCGACGTCCGTGGCGCCCTCGGCGGCCAGGGCTTCGAAGCGCCGGTCGAACAGGTCCTCGGCGGCGAAGCGGCGACGGCCGGTCGGGCCGGCCATGAGGTCGATCGCGGCCTGTTCGAGGGTGATGGCCTCGGTCCAGTCGCGCGGCGTCCGGGACCGTCCGGCCGCTGCGGCGGAATAGGCGGCGTCTCCGGGGGAGAGACCCTGGTTGCGGACGTACCAGGCCTGTGTCCAGGCGTCCGGATGCCGGTCGATCCAGGCCTGCGCCCGCCCCCAGAGGCGGACATAGGCGCGAAGGGCGGCGGCCTTGCCGGGATCGCGCAGGGTCTCCTCGCGCACGTAGAGGAGCGTCAGGTCGTCCCGGAACGGCGGGTGGCGCAGGACCTTCGCACCGGCCGCGCCGTATCGGTCGAGGTAGCGCTTGGCCGCCGCGCCGGCGCCGATCGGCGCCACGTCGACGAGGCCGCCCGCGAGCGCGCCGATGTAGACGTCGGCCGACGTGCTGGGCAGCTCGACCAGGCGCACCTCCTTGGCCGTCAACCCGGCCGCCGCCAACGTGCGCAGGACGACTTCGCCCTGCACCTGCCCCGGGCTGTAGGCGATGCGCTTGCCCTTCAGGTCGGCGGGCTTGGCGACGGAGGCGCCAGGCGCCACCGCCAGTTCGTAGAGCGGGTGCTGGACGGGGTCCTCGCGGAGCCTCAGCGCCACGATCTTCACCGGCATGCCGACCCAGGTCGCATGGATCGGCGGCATGTCGGCGGCCGAACCGACGTCCAGGGCTCGGGCGTGGAACGCCTCCGTCACGGCCGGCCCGCCCGTGATCCGCGCCCACTTCACCTGGAACGGCAGCTCGCGCTCGAGTCCGGAGAGCTTCAGCGCCAGTTCGGTGACCGGATCTCCGATCGTCAGCGACACGCCGGACGGCACGCGGTCAGGCAGCGGCGCGTCGAGCGCCAGCCCGCTCGCGACGGGCTCGTGGGGCCGCCCGGCGCGTGCCGCTCCCAGAACGCTCAGCGCCGCGGAGAGGCCGATGAGGGAGACGGCGATCAGGCCGGCGGTTCGCGGGGCCACGACGGGGCCTTTCGTTCGGGGTTCGTATCAAGGTGGAAGCCGTCGGCCCGCCGCCCGAAGGCCCGTGGCGGCGGGCCGCGGCCGGCTGTTCAACCGATGACGTCGAACAGCTCGCCTTCCAGCGGCTGCGAGCGGAAGCCGTCGGGGCCGAACGGGAGGTCTCCGGCCACGGTGATCCGCCGCACGACGCGCGGAAGGTCGAATTGGGCGTAGTCGATGGGGCCGGCGTGGCCGACCGCCTGGTTGTCCCACACCACCAGGGTCTTCGGCCGCCAGCGCACGCGCACCTGGTATTCGGGACGCGTGGCCTCGAAGTACAGGAGGTCGAGCAGCGCCTGGCTCTCGCGCTCCTTGAGACCGACGATGTGCGTGGTCGTGCCCGGGTTCAGGAACAGCACCTTCTCGCCGGTCTCCGGATGGACGCGCACCAGCGGGTGCAGCGACACGAAAGGTCCGGGCGCACGGCCGTCGCGCCGCTTCGGACGCTGGAAGCCGCCGTTGTCGTAGCTCGAGGTCTGGTGCACCGCCTGGAGGCCGTCGATGAGGCTCTGGATCTTCGGCGACAGCCCGTCGTAGGCGGCCACAAGGTTCGTGAACAGGGTGTCGCCGCCGTAGGGCGGAATCTGGTGGCCGAGCAGCAGGGAGTAGCTGTTCGGGTTGGCGACGAAGGTGATGTCGATGTGCCAGCCCTTGTAGTCGCGCGGGCGGCGCCGGCCGGGCGGCAGGGCGTCGTTCTCGGACCGGCGCACGCGGTACTCGTCGATTGCCCGCTCCCAGATCTCGGGATCGCTCTCGAGGCCCTCGGCGATGGGGTGCGCCGGCGTGAGGGGGCCGAAGTTGCGGCCAAAGGCCTTGAGCTCCTCGTTGCTCAGGTCCTGGTCGCGGAACACCAGCACGCGCCACTTGCGCACGGCGTTGCGGATTTCTGCGAAGGTCTCGACGTCGAGCGGGCGGCGCAGGTCCACGCCGGAGATCTCGGCCCCGACGACGGGGGTGATCGGCTCGATCTGCACCGGGGCCGACTGGCTGGCGGGGCGCGTCTTCAGGGCGGCTAGTGTCATAGGTCTTCCTTCGGCGTTGCGGACGTCCCGCCGGCGGACGGGGGTCCTTTGGGACTGCCCGAGGGCCCGTCATCGAGCCTCCGATGACCAATATGCCTACTTGTTCAGTAGGATTTGTCAACGCGGAGAACCTTCCCCGATGCGCCGAGAAATTCTAAGCTATACCAGCAGGAAAAGTGTGGCTCAGCGCGCCTGCAGCAGCCGCTCGTCGACCAGCTGGGCCGCCGCGACACCCTTCAGGGCGTCAGCCAGGGTCGTGCGGTCCAGGATCTCGGAGACCTCGTTGCGCACCTGCACCATGACCCGCCGCAGCGCGCAGGCGGCCTCGTCCGGACAGTCCTCGCAGCGCTTGTAGAAGTTCCGGCTGGCGCAGGGCAGGAGGGCCAGCGGCCCGTCGGTCAGTCGGATCACCTCG
>DASZQQ010000119.1:0-2996 GCA_035549595.1 Caulobacteraceae bacterium | reverse complement strand
TGTCGGCCAGGGCCGAGGCGTGGATGGCCTCGGCGATCGAGGCCGAGTGGTGGCCGCGGTCGAATTCCTCGCGCGCCATGGCGAGCGCGGCCCTCGCCTGGGCAGTCTGGACTGGCGCGTCGACGCCCGCGCCGACGGTCTCGGCGGTGTGGATCTTGGCGTCGGCGGCGGCGATGGCCTCGCGGGCGCGGTCCTTCTCGCCGGCGTAGGCCGGCGCGGCGGCGCTCACGGCGAGCACGCTGGCGGCGGCCAGAGACATGAAGAGCTTTTTCCGAAGCATGCTGATTCCTCCGGTTGGGATCCCGCAGCAACGTCTGTCGCCCGACATTGTTGCAGCCGCCGAAAGGCGCCGCGGCGCCGCTACTCCGCCGCCGCCTGGACGTGCGCCTTGGGGCGCATGCGCTCGAAGCGGCCCAGGGCCTGGGCGCTGAGACGGGCGGCCACGATCAGGCGCCCCGCCGCCTCCTCGCGCGCCACGACGCGGCCGTGGCGGTAGAGCCATGCCAGGGCCTCGCCATCGTCCGAGGCCAGGTCGAACACCAGGTCCGGTCCCTCGTCGACGAGCCCGGAGATCAGGGCCAGCAGCTTGTCCAGGCCCTCGCCCGAAACGGCGGAAACCGCGGCGGCGCCCTGGCGCTGGGCGCGCTCGAGCACCGCGGCGCGGCTCTCGTCGTCCAGCATGTCGATCTTGTTCCAGACCTCGACGATGCGCTTGCCGCTCTCGGCGTCGGCGCCGATCTCGGTCAGAACCTTGCGCACGTCCTCGTCCTGGGCGTCGCTGTCGGGGCCGGCGATGTCGCGCACGTGCAGCACGATGTCGGCGTCGCGCACCTCTTCCAGCGTGGCGCGGAACGCCTCGACCAGCTCGTGCGGCAGGTCGGAGATGAAGCCGACGGTGTCCGACAGGATCGCGGGCCGCCCGCCCGGCAGCCGCAGCTGGCGCATGGTCGGATCGAGGGTGGCGAACAGCATGTCCTTGGCCAGGACCCTGGCCTCGGTCAGGCGGTTGAAGAGCGTCGACTTGCCGGCGTTGGTGTAGCCGACCAGGGCGATCGAGGGGTACGGCACGCGCCGGCGGGCCTGGCGCTGCAGGCCGCGCGTGCGGCCGACCTCGGCCAGGTCCTTCTTCAGCCGCGCCATCTTCTCGGCCAGGAGGCGGCGGTCGCTCTCGATCTGGGTCTCGCCGGGGCCGCCCATGACGCCGAAGCCGCCGCGCTGGCGCTCCAGGTGGGTCCAGGTGCGCACCAGGCGCGAGCGTTCGTAGTCGAGGCGGGCGAGCTCGACCTGCAGCTTGCCCTCGCGGGTGCGGGCGCGGCGGGCGAAGATTTCCAGGATCATGCCCGTGCGGTCGATCACCTTGACCTTCCAGGCGCGCTCGAGGTTGCGCTGCTGCACGGGGCTCAGGCTGTCGTCGACGACGACCACGTCGATGTCGTCGGCCTGGCACTGCAGGCCGATCTCCTCGACCTTGCCGGAGCCGAACAGGGTCGCCGGCGTCGCCTGGCGCAGGGGCGCGATCAGGCCGTGCCGGACGTCGAGGTCCAGGGCCTGGGCCAGGCCGATCGCCTCGTCCAGGCGCGCGGCAGGGACCCGCAACAGCTCGTCGCGGTGACGGGTCGGATGGATCACCAGGGCGGCCTGGATCTCAGGCCGTCGGTCGATGGATTTCGATTTCAATCTTCGCCGTTTTCGTCGGGGCCCGGCTCGTAGAGCTGGACGGGCTGGGCCGGCATGATGGTTGAGATGGCGTGCTTGTAGACCAGTTGCGACTGCCCATCCCGGCGCAGCAGGACACAGAAGTTGTCGAACCAGCTCACCACGCCCTGCAGCTTGACGCCGTTGACCAGGAAGATGGTCAGCGGGGTCTTCGCGCGGCGGACGCTGTTGAGGAAGGTGTCCTGCAGGTTCTGTTTCTTTTCGGTCGTCGACATGGGAATTTTAGCCCCCTTCTTCTTCATTGGCCGGCGACCAAGGCGTCGCCACACACTCAGGTTGACGGGCCGGCGTCACCAGGCGGTGCGTCGGGCCTCTTCGATATAGAGTTGGCGCAGGCGTTTCGCCACCGGACCGGGGGTTCCGTCGCCCAGCGTCCTGCCGTCGACCTTGATCACGGGCAGCACCAGGGCCCCGGCGCCGGTTATGAAGGCTTCGCGCGCCTCTTTCGCCTCCTCGACGGTGAAAGGCCTTTCCTCGACCTTCAGTCCCTCCCTGGCAATGATCGACATCAAGGTCTTGCGGGTGATGCCGCGCAGGATGTTGGCCTGGGTGTCGCGCGTGCGCAGCGCCCCGGCCTTGTCGATGATCCAGGCGTTGCTCGAGGCGCCCTCGGTGACGAGGCCAAGGTCGTCGACGAACCAGGCCTCCGCGGCCCCCGCCTCGCGCGCGGCCTGCTTGGCGAGCACGTTGGGCAGGAGGCCGACGGTCTTTATGTCGCAGCGGCCCCAGCGGTTCTCCGGCGTGGTGATCACCGAGACCCCCTTCTCCGCCCGCGCCTCGGCGGCGGACCGGTCGACGCGCTTGGCGGTGGCGACCACCGAGGCCCGCGTTCCGGGCGGCGGGAAGGCGTGGTCGCGCGGCGCCACGCCCCGGGTCACCTGCAGGTAGACCAGGCCCTCGCGCACGCGGTTGCGCCGGATGGTCTCGCGCAGCACCACCTTCAGAGCCGCGCGGCTCATCGGCGGGGCGATGCGCAGCTCCGACAGGCTGCGCTCCAGGCGTTCGAAGTGGCCCTCGGCGTCGCCGAGCCTGCCGCCGAACACCGCCCACACCTCGTAGACCCCGTCGGCCAGCTGGTAGCCGCGGTCCTCGATGTGCACCGACGCCTCGCCGTGGGGAACGAACACCCCGTTCACATAGGCCACACGAGACATCCTGCTTCGCTCCTTCGGAGCTTCGCAGGACTGCGCGCCCGCGAAGCTCGGTTGCTGTTACCGGGTTCCGACCTGCGGAGCAGGCGCTAGTCCTCGACGTCTTCCAGGGCGCGGGCGGCGCCGAAG
>DASZQQ010000118.1:0-10384 GCA_035549595.1 Caulobacteraceae bacterium | reverse complement strand
AGGACACGAAGGGCGCGAAGGACACGAAGAGGCCCTGCGGCGCGCAGCGTCGCGACCGACCTGCTCGCCATAGCTGGTCAAGAAGGGCGCTGCGCGCCGATCGACCGCAACGCCTTCGTGTTCCTTCGTGTTCCTTCGTGTCCTTCGTGGTGAAAGCAGAGCCCGCCTTGGAGCGCTGCGTTCGCAGTCGGGCCCCGCCCTACGGCATCGGGCTGACGTGGAAGGCCATCGGGTGGACGAAGAGCATCACCGCCCACAGGATCACGGCCAGCGCCAGGCGCCACCAGCCGATCTCGCCGATGTTCAGCGACTGGCGGCCCGCGGCGATGGCGGCGAAGGGGACATTCGAGGTCTGGGCCGCGAAGGCGTCCCACTTGGCGCCCAGCGTCCGCTTGCGCTTGGCGTCGATGCTGGTCGTGCCGAGGAGCGCCAGGGCCAGCATGGAGCCGAAGAGGACGAGGCCGGCGCGGTCGCCGTTGACCAGCAGGTGCCCGGCCGCCCAGATCGCGACGCCCCACAGGAACGGATGGCGCGTGATCCTCAGCATGCCCTTGATCGCGTCCGGCCGGTCGAGCGTCGCCTCCTGGCGCACGCTGGTCGGGTTGGGCGTCAGGAGGCCCGGGACCACCAGCAGGAAGGCGATGAGCATCAGCACCAGCTGGACGTATTTCGTGACCGGCGTCGCGCCCCAGTAGGCGGCGTTCATGGCGCTGGCGTGGGCCGCGCCGAAGGCGAACAGCATCCAGGTGAGCAGGCCGATCGAGGCCAGGGAGAACAGGCCCATGTACGGGCCCTGGCCGATGGTTCCGGTCAGGGCGTCGCGCACGCGGGTGCCCGAGACCAGCAGATGCAGCAGGACGAAGGCGGCCGCCGCGGCGATCAGCATGACCATGGGCGTTCTCCATTTACGCTGTAAATCATGATGGCGGGGGGCGCGCCGACTGTCAAATGCGTCTCAGTCTCCGGGGATGTCGAAGTCCTCGTCCTCGTCGTCGGCGTCTTCCCACGGCGGCGGCTCGGCGGCGGGCGCGGCGCGGGGCGCGAGAGGGCGGGCCGGCTCCGGCGCCGGATCTGCGATGGGGGGCGGGGCGGCGGACACCGCCGTCCGGACCGGGGCGGCGCGGCGCATCACCGCCTCACAGCGCGCGACCCAGCGATTGGCCTCGGTGATCGCAGCGCCGGCGCTGGCGGGGTGAGGGCGCGCAGCGGCGTGCGCGTGCTCCGGCGGCCAGAGGTCGAGGATGAAGTCCGGGTGGTGCGCGTCGTCGAACACCAGCCTCAGGGCGACGGTCTCGGCGTCCTTGGGCAGGCGCTCGAGTGGCCGGCGCGGCTCGTCGCGGAAGGCGCGGGCGACGACGTGACCGTCGACCACCAGCTCGACGCCGATCAGGGCCTCCAGCGGATAGACCAGACACCAGCCGCCGGTGTCCCAGGCCACCGCCAGGCCGCCGGCGCCGACGCTGATCCCGGCGGCCCGCCCGCGGCCGTGGGCGACCAGCAGCGCGTCCGGCGCCGCCCCCAGCACGCGGGTGATCGCGCGCCTCAGCCGCCGCTCCTCGTTCATCAGCCACATCGCCAGGCTGACCAGCGCCGTCAGGGCGGCGCCGGCGAGCACGAGCAGCAGCAGCAGGCGAAGAAGCCCGGTCATCGGCTCAAAGCATAGGGGAGGGGCCTGCGAGTCGCGACCGGGGACATGTTACGCCAGGAACGTGTCCCCTCCAGCCGGACTCCTGCACAGGGACACGAACCCTGCCTGCGGCAGGGATCATGTCCCCAGATCACACCTCCAGTTCGGCCACCACCGGCACGTGGTCGGAGGGCTTGTCGCGGCCGCGGACGTCGCGATGGATGACGACGCCCTTCAGGCGGTCGGCGGCCTGGGGCGAGAGCAGCAGGTGGTCGATGCGGATGCCGTGGTTCCGGTTCCAGGCCCCGGCCTGGTAGTCCCAGAACGTGTAGCCGCCCGGCGCGCCGTCGGCGGCCATGTAGGCGTCGGTCAGGCCCATCCAGCGCAGGGCGCGGTAGGCGCCGCGGGTCTCGGGCTGGAAGAGGGCGTCGTTCACCCACGACTTCGGGTCGTCGCAGTCGGCCGGCTCGGGGATGACGTTGTAGTCGCCGGCGATCACCAGCGGCTCCTCGAACGCCATCAGCTCGCGCGCGTGCGCAGCCAGGCGCTCCATCCACCTCAGCTTGTAGGCGAATTTGTCGGTGCCGATCGGATTGCCGTTGGGCAGGTAGATGCCGGCGACGCGCACGGGCTGCGGGCCGGAGACCAGGGCCTCGATGTAGCGGGCATGGTCGTCGCCGTCGTCGCCCGGCAGGCCCTTGCGCACGTCCTCGAGCGGCGTCTTCGAGAGCAGGGCGACGCCGTTGTAGGTCTTCTGGCCGTGCACCGCGACGTTATAGCCCAGCCGCTCGAACGCCTCGGCGGGGAACTTCTCGTCGACGCACTTGATCTCCTGCAGGCAGGCGACATCCGGAGCGGCCTCCTCGAACCAGCCCAGCACCGTCTCCAGACGGGCGTTGATCGAATTGACGTTCCAGGTGGCGATGCGCATGCGCCGGTTATGCGGCGCGCAGGCGGCGATGTCATCCCGCCCGCCCGACGATCCTGCCACCGGCCT
Source organism: Caulobacteraceae bacterium (assembly GCA_035549595.1). Classification (GTDB taxonomy): domain Bacteria; phylum Pseudomonadota; class Alphaproteobacteria; order Caulobacterales; family Caulobacteraceae; genus Acaudatibacter. The sequence continues at coordinate 7,760 of DASZQQ010000118.1, read as the reverse complement.
GCACACCAGGAGGCGAGCGGGCGGCGCCGTTAACCCTGGCGCGAGCGAACGGCCTTTGCCGCCGGCCCCGAACGTGAGACCATCCGCCACGCGTCGCCTTTTCCGGCCCTGGGGACGAGGGCAAGTCCCTGGCCGGAGGACGACGACGCCGGGCGCCGCCGGGGGGCGGAGGGACCTTGAGTGACGAGGAGTGAGCCGCCCGCCCCCGCGGGCCCTTCGCCCGACGCGCGGGCGCTGCTCGCGCGGGCGCTCGGCGAGGCGATCATCGGCAGTGCGAACCTCGAAGGCCTGCTGGTCTGCGAGCGCGACTGGCGTGTGAGCTTCCGCAACGCGGCCGCCGCGGCGCTGCTGGGCCTGACGGGCGACGCACCGGACGCGCCGACGCTGTGGGGCCTGCAGCCGGCGCTGGCCGGAACCACCGCCGAGTTGCAGTTGCGCAGCGCCATGGCCGGCCGCGAGGCCGTGGAGTTCGTCTCCGCCCGGCCGGGCGCCGTCGACGAGTGGATCGAGATCCGCACCCTGCCGCTGCCCGAGCGCATGGCCTTCCTGGTGCGCGACGTCACCGGCCGCGAGCGCACCGAGCGCCACCTGCGCTCGACCAACGCCTCCCTGCGCCTGGCGCACACGGCGGCCAAGGCGGCGACCTGGGAGTGGCGGCCGAGCCGGCCGCTGCGCTGGATCGATCCGGCCGCCGCCCGCGCCCTGGTCGGCATGCCGTCGCGCTGGGACGACGAGGCCGACATCGAGGACTGGCGCCGCCGCGTCCGACCCGAGGACATCCAGTCGGTCAACGACGGCGTGGCCCAGCTGGCGGCCAGGGGGGAGGGGCGGTTCGAGTTCCGCGTGCGGGCCGCCGACGGGACCGAGCGCTGGCTGGAGTCGCACGGCGTGGTGGCCGAACGGGGGCCCAAGGGAGCGCCGCTGCGGGTGATCGGCATCACCGTCGACGTCACCGAGCGCAAGGCGGTCGAGGAGACCTTGCGGACCGAGATCGAGGAGCGGGAAAAAGCCCAGGCGCATCAGCGGCTTCTGATCCATGAGCTGAACCATCGCGTGAAAAACACCCTGGCCACGGTGCAGTCGATCGCCCTGCAGAGCCTGAGGGGCGTGGCCAGCGACGAAGCGTTCGACATCTTCACCTCGCGGCTGATGGCACTGGGCTGGGCGCACGACCTCCTGAACCGGCAGAACTGGGAGGGGGCGGACCTCGACGAGATCGTCCGCCGCATGGCGGCCGCCCATGACGACGCCGAGCGCAGCCGCATCCTGATCGAGGGACCGGCGGTCCGGCTGGCGCCCAACAAGGCGGTGGCCATGGCCATGGCCCTGCACGAACTGGCGACCAACGCCACCAAGTACGGCGCCCTGTCGACGCCGAAGGGCAAGGTGGCGATCCGCTGGCGGATCGAGGAGGCCGGCGCGCAGCTGGCCCTGGACTGGCGCGAGCGCGGCGGTCCGGCGGTCAGCGAGCCGCGCCGGCGCGGGTTCGGCTCGCGCCTGATCGAGCGCAGCCTGGCCGCGGAGCTCGGCGGAGAGGCGCACCTGACCTTCGCGCCGACGGGAGTCGTCTGCGAGCTGACCGCGCGCCTCTGACGCAGACGTAAACTCGGCTCTGGCTTTCCGCAGCGTCCGCCTTTCCATAGAGAACCCCAGACAAAGGCGGACGAACCGCCCGGTTGCTTTGGTCAGACGTTGCGGAGGATCGCGTGGGCTGGAATTTCGGTGACATTCTCGACGCGGTGGAGCCGGTGCTGCCGGCCGACGCCCCGGCCTTCATCCACGGCGATCGCGTCGTCGACTGGGGCGAGGCGAGGGCGACGACCAACAACCTGGCTCGTGGCCTGATCGCCCGCGGCTCCCAGCCCGGCGACAAGATCGCCATCTACATGCGCAACCGGCCCGAATACATCCTGACGCTGGCCGCGGCGTTCAAGGCGCGGCTGACGCACGTCAACGTCAACTACCGCTATACGCCGGACGAGGTCTGGTACATCTTCGACAATTCCGACGCGCAAACCGTTGTCTACGCTTCGGAATTCCGCGACGCCGTGACCCAGATCCGGCCGCGCCTGCCGAAGGTGAAGACCTGGATCGAGGTCAGCGCCGACGGCGACATAGCGCCCTTCGCCGAGCGCTTCGACGCCCTGGCGGCAGACGGCAACGGCGCCCCGCTCGACATCCAGCGCTCGGGCGACGACCAGCTCTTCATCTACACCGGCGGCACCACCGGCATGCCCAAGGGCGTGATGTGGTCGCACCACGACATGCGCGAGATCACCCTGCAGGCGGCCCGCAAGATGGGGCCGGTGCCGGAGACGCTGGAGGCGCTGCGCGAGCACACCGCGAAGGTCGGCCCGGGCGGGCGCATCCTGCCGGCCCCGCCGCTGATGCACGGCACGGGTCTCCTGACCGCCATGGGCGCGCACCTGGCCGGCGGCTGCGTGATCACGCTCGTCGGCGAGCACTTCGACGCCGAGGAGATGCTGCGGGCCATCGACGCGCACAAGCCGCAGTCCCTGGTGGTGGTCGGCGACAGCTTCGGCCGCCCGCTGCTGAACGCCCTGAACGCCAATCCGGGCAAGTACGACGTCTCGTCGGTGGCGGTGATCGTCTCCTCGGGGGTGATGTGGAGCCTGGAGGTCAAGCGCGGTCTGCTGGAGCACATGCCCCAGGCGATGCTGAACGACGGCTTCTCGTCGTCGGAGGCGCTGGGCATGGGGGCTTCGGTGATGACCAAGGCCGGCGAGGTCCAGACCGCCAAGTTCATGCTGGGCGAGCGCTGCCGCGTGATCGACGAGAACGACAACTGGGTCCAGCCGGGCTCCGGCGTGCCGGGCCTGGTGGCGCTGGGGCCGCCCAACCCGGTCGGCTACTACAAGGACGAGGAGAAGACCGCGCGCACCTTCCGCACCATCGAGGGCGTGCGCTACTCGATCCCCGGCGACTGGTGCCTGGTCGAGGCCGACGGCACCCTGACCCTGCTGGGCCGCGGCAACGCCTGCATCAACACCGCCGGCGAGAAGGTCTTCCCCGAGGAGGTCGAGGAGGCGCTGAAGACGCACCCGGCGATCGAGGACGCCCTGGTGGTCGGCCTGCCGGACGAGAAGTGGGGCCAGGCGGTCACCGGCGTCGTGGTGCTCGCCGAGGGGGCCGACCTCGACGAGGCCGAGCTCAGAAGCCACGTGCGCAAGTCGCTTGCCGGCTACAAGACGCCCAAGCGCATCGTCCTGGCCGACCGCCCGCTGCGCGCCAGCAACGGCAAGGCCGACTATCCGGCGGCCAAGGCGGCGGCCCAGGACGCCCTCGCCGGGGAGGCCGCCCCGGCCTGACGGCGGACGGGCGATCCGTGGGGAACGGCGCCCACGCGCGGGCGTTGTTCCGGAATGTTCGGAAGCGCACAGACAGCGGCCGCCGGACTCCGTGGCTAAGGCCTGATGGATGCCCGTACCGAGTCCCTTTTCGCCAATCGCCTTCTGAAGGCGATGCCGCCGCCGTCCCTGGAGCGGCTCCAGGCGCACTTCGAACCGGTCGAGCTGACGAGGCGGCAGGTGCTCTACTCGTCCGGCGAGCGCGCCGATGCGATCTATTTCGTCGGGCGCGGCCTCGTTTCGCTGGTCAAGCCGATGCAGGACGGACGCTCCATGGAGGTCTCGGTGGTCGGCGCGGAGGGGGCGGTCTGCCTCAGCTCGATCCTGGGTCTGGGCGAGGCCCTGCTCGATTCGGTCGTCCACATCCCGGGCCATGCCGTGCGCATCAAGAGCGCGGTGTTCCGCGAGGAGCTCGGGCGCGACGGAGCGGTCCGGGACCTGGCCATGCGCTACGCCGAACTCACCCTCGGGCAACTGTCTCAGACCTCGGCCTGCAACGGCCTGCACCGCCTCGACCAGCGCTGCTGCCGCTGGCTGCTGACGGCGCACGACAACGCCGGCGCCGACACCTTTCCGCTGACGCACGAATTCCTGGCCCTGATGCTGGGGGTGCAGCGGCCGGGCGTGACCCTGGCTGCGGGCGCGCTGCAGAAGGCCGGCCTGATCGCCTACCGCAACGGCCAAGTCAGCATCCTCGATCGCGCCGGCCTCGAAGGCTGCGCGTGCGAGTGCTACGGGGCGATGCGCGGATTGCAGGAACGGCTGTTCGGCCCAGCTTGAAGTTGCGCCGCTTCGCCGCGGCGCACAACCGGAGTATGATAGCGAACAGCCAGCTCTTGGGGGAGAGCGTCTAAGCGGGAAACCGCGTGACCTTGCCGGGAGGTCGACCATGCAGCGCTTCGTCGCCAGGCAGAACATCCAGCACTTCGAAGACATGCTGCGCACCGCCAAGACCGAGGCGGAGCGTGAAACGCTGCGCAAGCTCCTCGCCGAGGAGGAAGAGAAGCTGCGCCAGGAAGAAGAGGCCCAGCGCACGGAGCGGCGCTGACGCCGTCTGCGACGGTCTGGCCTACGTAGTCGTCCCGATTTCGCGAGGAATTCGAAATCTCTAGGTAACCGCCATCGCCGGCCCGGACTGTCCGCGGCCGGCTCTGGAGCCTGAAGTCGCGTCCCGATGTCCGCGTTGCGTCAGACCTACGAGCTTTACCTCGAAGGCGAGCATGGCCCGCCCAGCTTCGAAGCAGTCCTGTGCGCCTCGCGCGCCGAGGTCATCGATGTGGCCCGTCGGCTGCTGGCCGACCGCGACCTGAAGGCCGTCGAGGTGCGCCAGTTCGGCGAACACCTCTTCACCCTCGCGAGCTGAGTCGTCCCGCTGCCGGGGACATGATCCCCTGTTCGGTCAGACCTTTCCACTGGAGGGGACACCGTTCCTGGCGGAACATGTCCCCGTCGTCCGACTTGTCCCAAAAAGGCGAAGCGCCCCAGGCCGCCGGAGCCTGGAGCGCTTCTATTGCGCGCCGCGGGTTTGTGGGGGGCCGCGACACGCCCTGTAAATGACAGGCGTTCGGACGCCCCGGCCATGATCTAGATCAAACGGCCTCTATCCTGCGATCTAGTGGGCATGAGGTGGCTCTGCGACGAGATGCTGGTGAGGCTGGCCCGGCTGCTGCGGGCGGCGGGTCACGACACGGCGCTGGCGTCTGGCGGCGCCGGCGACGCGGCGCTGCTGCGCCAGATGCGCGAGGAAGACCGCATCCTCGTCACGCGCGACCGCGACCTTGCGGCATCGGCCGGGGGGCAGGGGGTCTGGCTGGCGGACGATGACCTGGACGCCCAGGCGGCGGAGCTCTCTGCGGCGCGGGCCGTCGACTGGCGGCTGGCGCCGTTCACGCGCTGCCTGATGGACAACACGCCGCTGCGGCCCGCCACGGCGGACGAGATCGCCGCCATGCCGCCCACCGCGGCCGCGGGGCCAGGGCCCTTCAACGCCTGTCCGGCCTGCCGGCGGCTGTTCTGGCCGGGCAGCCACGTGAAGCGGCTCGCGGCGCGCCTGGACCGGCTCGCCGGGGCCCCTTGAGCGGCGTTGCTTGCCGCACCGTCACCGGCGCCACACCCTGCGGCCTGAAGACCGGCGCCTGAAGACGCCGGCGAGGACAGCGCCAGGATCACCGCCATGCAGATCGACCTCCTCTCGCCGCAGCGGTTCGCCGCCGGCCAGCCGCACGACCAGTTCGCCTGGCTGCGCGCCAACGATCCGGTGCACTGGCACGACGAGCCGAACGGCAAGGGCTTCTGGGCGGTGACGCGGTTCGAGGACGTCTGGACCGTCGACCGCGACTTCCAGACCTATTCGTCCGAGCCGACGATCATGATCCAGGACCCCCTCTCCGAGATGGGCGGGTTCGGGCCCTACAAGATGATGCTGATGATGGATCCGCCGGAGCACACGGCTTTCCGCAAGCTGATCCGCTCGGAATTCACCCAGCCCGAGGCGACCATGCGTCAGACGCGCATCCAGGCGCTGGCCCGCCAGATCGTCGATGCGGTGATCGAGAAGGGCGAGTGCGACTTCGTGTCCGAGGTCGCCGGCGAGATGCCCTCGTTCGTCATCGCCGAGCTGATGGGCCTGCCGCTGGACGACGGGCGCGAGCTCTACAAGCTGACCGAGACCATCCACACCGCGCCCGAGGCCCTGCCGCCCGGCGCCGGCGGCCAGGCGGTGGCCAAGATGTTCGAGTACGGCCGCGGCGTGATCGACGCCAAGCGCGCCAAGCCTGGCGACGACCTGGCCTCCAAGCTGCTCGCCTGCGAGGTCGATGGGCGCAAGCTCGACGACGTCGAGTTCCTGCTGTTCTTCCTGCTGCTGATCGACGCCGGCGGCGACACCACGCGCAACCTCTTGTCGTCGGGCCTCCTGGCGCTGATGGAGCATCCCGACCAGTTCGCCTGGCTGAAGGGCGACTTCGAAAAGCGCCTGCCGACCGCGCGCGAGGAGCTGCTGCGCTGGGCGAGCCCGGTCATCTACATGCGCCGCACGGCCAAACACGACACCGAGCTCGACGGCCAGAAGATCCGCGAGGGCGACAAGGTGGTGATGTATTTCGGCTCGGCCAACCGCGACGGGGCGAAGTTCGTCCACCCGGACACGCTGGACCTCTCGCGCGATCCGAACGAGCACATCGCCTTCGGCACCGGCCCCCACGGGTGCCTGGGCCAGCACATCGCCCGCGTCGAGATCGACGCCATGCTGCGCGAGGTCCTGACGCGGATGGACGGCTTCGAACTCGCCGCCGCCCCGGAATGGCTGCCCTCGAACTTCATCTCGGGCCCCAAGGCGATGCCGCTGAAGTTCAGGCCGGGGCGCAAGCTGGGCGCATGAGTTCTCCCTCCCCTTCATGGGGAGGGACAGCGAAGCGAAGCTTCGCAGGGTGGGGAAGTGAGGTGAAGAGCACGACCTAACCGGTTGGCGTCACGTCGCTTTCCGAGTTCCCCACCCTGGTGATGCTACGCATCGAAGGTCCCTCTCCATGAAGGGGAGGGAGAGTTCAGATCGAGAAGCTGACGCCGCAGCCGCAGCTGGACTTGGCGTTGGGGTTCTTCACGCGGAACTCGGCGGCGGCCAGTTCGTCGGCGAAGTCGATCACCGAGCCCTTCAGCAGGGCCAGGGAGACCACGTCCACCACGGCCGCGGCGCCGTCCAGCTCGACGGTGACGTCGTCTTCCTCCACCGCCTCGACCAGGTCGAAGCGGTACTGGAAGCCCGAGCAGCCGCCGCCCTCCACGGCCACGCGCAGCATCAGCGGCCGGCCCTCGGCGCTGGAGATGGCGTTCAGGCGGCGGGCCGCGGCGGGGGACAGGGTGATGTCGGGTGTCGTCATGGCTGATAAAGACTCTCAATCGCCTATATGAGGGCGCTTGCGGCCCAGGCAAAGGGGCCAATCGCAACAAGGAGCCGCGCCGCCGATGGCCCTGGACAGCTACGTCGCCGACCGGGCGCCCTACGCCGAGCAGCCCGCGGCCTCGAAGGGACGCCGTTTCGCCGAGGCGCAGAGCGCCACGCGCACCCCGTTCGCCCGCGACCGCGACCGCATCATCCACACCTCGGCCTTCCGCCGCCTGAAGGAGAAGACCCAGGTCTTCGTCGCGCACGAGGGCGACCACTACCGCACGCGCCTGACCCACTCGCTGGAGGTGGCGCAGATCGCCCGCTCGATCGCCACGGCGCTGGGCCTCGACCCGGACCTGGCCGAGACCGTCGCGCTCGCCCACGACCTCGGCCACCCGCCGTTCGGCCACGCCGGCGAGGACGAGCTGGAGCGGCAGATGGCGCCCTGGGGCGGCTTCGACCACAACGTCCAGACCTTCCGGGTGGTGACCGAACTCGAGCGCCGC
>DASZQQ010000117.1:0-12328 GCA_035549595.1 Caulobacteraceae bacterium | reverse complement strand
GGGCGACCCGGTCGCCATCGACGGTGAGCGCCTGTCACCGGCGGCCCTGCTGACCAGGCTCAACGAGCTCGGCCACGACAACGGGATCGGCCGCCTCGACCTCGTCGAGAACCGCTTCGTCGGCATGAAGTCGCGCGGCGTCTACGAGACCCCGGGCGGGACCATCCTCCTGGCCGCCCACCGCGGCATCGAGAGCATCACCCTCGACCGCGGCTCGATGCACCTGAAGGACGAGCTGATGCCCCGCTATGCGGAGCTGATCTACAACGGCTTCTGGTTCGCCCCCGAGCGCGAGATGCTGCAGGTGGCCATCGACCACTCCCAGGCCATGGTCAGCGGTCAGGTCCGGGTCAAGCTCTACAAGGGCAATGTCACCGTCATCGGCCGCACCAGCCCCTGGTCGCTCTACGACCAGGACCTCGTCACCTTCGAGGAGGGCAAGGTCGCCTACGACCACCGCGACGCCGCCGGCTTCATCCGGCTCAACGCCCTTCGCCTGCGGGTGAAGGCCCAGCGCGACCGGCGGGGCTCGTAGGCGGCGTCCGCCGTCCTCTTGGACCACGAAGCACACGAAGCACACGAAGGAGCCGCGCCCGTCCCGCAACGCCGAGCCGAAGGCGAGGCCGGATATCAATGCAGGGCGCGCAGAAACTCTCCGGCGCCCCTTCGCGTCCTTCGCGCGCTTCGCGGTCCAATTTCGGCGCCTGCCACGAGCGTCGTCGCCGGAAGGCTCACCGCGAAGGGCGCGAAGGGCGCGAAGGGGGCGAGCATAGGCAGGCGACCCGCCTTGAAATGAATGCGCTGCGCGCGGCCGTTGCCCGGAGCCCTTCGTGTGCTTCGCGTGCTTCGTGGTCCAACAACAGCGGCGGCGCCGGCGCCACGGCTTCGTCGAAACCCACCGCGGCGAGTGGGACATCTATTGCGAGCGTCCTATCTAGGGGGCGGGAGCGTGGCCGCCCCAACCGGAGACCCAGATGACCCTGACCCTCTACGCCGCGCCGGGAAGCTGCGCGGTGGCGCCCGCGATCGCCCTTTGCGAGGCCGGCGCGGACTTCGAGATCCACGCCGTCGACTATGCGGTCAACGAGCAGCGCAGCCCGGCCTTCCTGGCGGTGAACCCCAAGGGGCGGACGCCGGCGCTGGTCACCGACCACGGCGTGCTGACCGAGAACCCGGCCATCCTGGCCTACATCGCCCAGCTCTATCCGCAGGCGAACCTCGCGCCGCTCGACGATCCCTTCGCCTTCGCGCGGCTGCAGTCGTTCAACGCCTGGATCTGCTCGACCCTGCATCCGGCGTTCGCGCACATCTTCCGCCCGACCCGCTACGCCGACGGCGAGGGCCACCAGGCCGAGGTCCGGCGCAAGGGGATCGAGCAGGTCAACGACGCCTTCCGGATGGCCGAGGACGAGTTCTTCGACGGGCCGTGGGCGGTCGGCGAGCGCTACACCCTGGCCGACCCCTACCTCTATGTGATGACCAGCTGGCTGCCGCGGGCGGACCTGCGACAGGTGGACGCCTATCCGAAGATCGCCGAACACTACGCCCGCATGCGCGCGCGCCCGGCCGTCGCCGAAGCCCGCGCCCGCCTGGGCATGCCGCCGCCGTAGCAGCGGGGGGGCGGCGAACCGCTCAGGCGTCGGCGGTGATCATGCCGACCCTGAGGTCCTTGGCCGTGTAGACGCAGGCGCCGTCGGCGAACAGGCGTCCGTTGCCGACGCCGAGGGCCAGCTTGCCGCGCCGGACCTGCCGGAGGCTGATCTCGTAGCGGACCAGGCGCGTCTGCGGAGTCACGTGGCCGCGGAAGCTGACCTCCCCGACGCCGATGGCCCGGCCCTTTCCGGGCGAACCCGACCAGCCGAGCCAGTAGCCGATCACCTGCCACATGGCGTCCAGGCCCAGGCAGCCCGGCATCACCGGATCGCCGACGAAGTGGCAGTCGAAGAACCAGAGGCCGGGATCGATATCCAGCTCGGCGACGACGGCGCCCTTGCCGAATTCGCCGCCGTCCAGGCTGATCCCGGTGATCCGGTCCATCATCAGCATCGGCGGCGCCGGCAGCTGGGCGTTGCCGGGACCGAAGTAGCCGCCCCGCCCCGAGGCGAGCAGGTCCTCCTTGGTGTAGTGGTCCTTCGGCGTGTGGAAGTCGTGCGGGTTCGCCACGGCGATCTGGCCCTTTCCAGGTTTCAGCGGAGGGGGATGGGCGGCGGCCGGATGCGGCCCTCTCCATTGTGGATACACTGGAAGTGGAAATCGGGTCAGAGTCGATTTTCGGTTCGAGCCGGCGACCCAGGCCGCGCGAGCGGAAAGATCGAGGCGGGGGGTGATGTGCTGGACTCTGGCGCGCCTGGCTGTGTTCGCGGCGGCGATCCTGGCGGGGCTCGCCCGGCCGGCCGGGCGCATCAATGCCACAGGTATCGGAGAACCGCGGCTGGACCGGACGATGGTCGCGCTGGGCGCACCGCTGCTGGCGGCGACTTTGGCGTGGTCGTTGAAACGGCCGCCCTTGCGTCCTTCCGATCCGGCAGGGCCCGCATGATGTCGCCCTCTCGTGAAGGTCCCGCCCCTGAACCCGTGTCCGCCGAGGTGGTGGCCCTCATCAGGCGTGCGGACCTCCTGATCCACCGCTTCGGACGCTGGCCGGACTTCGCCGATGCGGAGTTGGTCACGCTGCGCCTCGACCGCGGCGATCTGCTCAGCGCATTCCGAACCGGCGATTACGCCGCCGCCGTCCATCCCAGCGCGACCGTGGTCTTTCGCCTGGCGGACAATCGCTTCCCAGTCGGCGCTCCCGACCGCAAGGAGACCCTGGCGACCCTGCGCTTCGAACGCCTCGACGCCGTTTCGATCCGGGGCTTCAACCACCAGAACCCTATCCTTGGGCTCGGGATCACGCGACGCTGGCTCAGGCGGCTGCGCATGGAAATGTTCGACGTCCGATGGGGCGGTACGGCGATGGGGCACGACGTGAGGCTGACCTGCGGGTCCATCGAAGTGGCGGAGGTCTGCGACTTCGCGGGGCTCTAGGGCGGGGACACACACTCGCCCCAAGACCTCTGGCTGCTCGCTGGCGTTTCGGAGCGAGTGCCTAAAGCCCGCACAGCCGGAACGCGTCGCGCAGGCGCTCGGCGACGTAGTCGGTCAGGCGGCCTTGCGGCTCCAGGGCCCATTGCACGACGGCGCCGTGGTGGAGGGCGTCGAGGAGGTCGGCGGCGCGGCCCGAGGGGATCGGCATCGGCGGCAGGCGCGCCACGATCACCTCGCGGAACAGGCGGAAGCGTTCGCGGGCCAGGCGGTTCAGCATCGGGTCGCGGATGTCCTCGCGCAGCCACAAGAGGTGGTCGGCGAGGCTGGGACTGTCGCCGAAGAGCTTGGTGGCCTCGGCGTAGACCTCGATGACCACGTCGGCGCCGACGCCGGCGGGCAGGCTCGCCAGCCAAGCGACGAAGCGTTGGTTGTCTCGGGCGAAGGCGCGCTCGACGAGGCTCTGCTTGTCGCCGAAGCGCTGGAAGAGGGTCGCTGCGGAAACGCCGACGGCGCGGGCGATGTCGGCCATGGTGAAGCCGCCCGGTCCCGCCGCCGCCAGGATCGGCAGGGCCGCATCGAGGATCGCCTCGTCGCTGATGCGCTTGCGCCGGGGCATCGGCTCAGCGCGCCGCCAGGGCCAGCCAGGCGGCGACGGCGGCGCTCTTCTGCTCCTTGCGCCACGGCTTGCCGGCGGCGGCGCCGAACGCCTTCAGCCGGGCGTCGAGGACGCCGGGCGTGAGGCCCAGCACCGCCGCGGCGGTGTCGGACAGGGTCTTCTCGTCCATCTCCGCGACGGAGAGGCCGCAGCGGCCGAAGGCGAAGCGCAGGGCGTCGCGCACGGCCAGGCCCTCGATCACCGGCGGATGCTCGGGCGAGGAGAGGCTGTGCGCGAGGCGCAGGACCTCAGTCAGCCAGCCGGCGCGGTTGACCAGCAGGGCGGCCACGGCGGGCTCGTGGCCGGCGTCCTGGAGCCGTTCGAGGAGCGCGCGAAGGCCGCTCTCGGCGAGCGCATCCTGCCGGCGGCGCGCCTCGGCGACGGCGGCGACGATGTCCGGCGACGGCTCGCCCGCGTGGGCCATCTCCGCGGCGAGGTGGTAGGGCTCGAACGCCAGCCGGTCGCCCTCGGCGGCGGTGGCCAGGAAGGTCGAGATCACGACGGCGGGCGCGTCCACGTCGCCGGCGACCGCAACTGCGACGGCGCCGCCCCGGCTGGCGCGAAAGCCGATGGCCGCGCGGCTCACCTTGTCGGCTCCGCGGCCGGCGCCAGGGCCGTTCCCAGCCCCTCGAGGCCGAGCGCGGCGGCGAGCTGGACGGCGAGGTCGCGCCGCGCCGGGTCCTGGTGGATCTGGCAATAGCGGGCCCACATCAGGAACCGGCTCTCCTCGTCGGGGGCGGGCGAGCGCGCCATCGCCGCGGCCTCGCGGTCGAACATGGCCGGGAAGTCGGGCGTGCGGCCGTCGACGTCGGTGAAGCCGTATTCGCGCGCCAGGTCGGCGGCGAACAGCACCTGCCCGGCCTTCGCCTTGACCTGCGGATCGGCAGCCAGGGCGACCACGGCGCGGCCGGTCAGGGCCGGGCTCTCGGACTCGGCGAAGTACCTGTCCTTGGCGATCGCCTCGCGCCAGGCCGCCTCGGTGACGCCGAAATGGTCGAGCACCGCCTCCGAGCGCAGGAAGCCGGGCGAGAGGGCGAGGGCCGTGACGCCGGTGCGCGCCAGCTCCATGGCCATGCCGTAGGCGAGCCGGGCGAGGGCGGCCTTCACCAAGTCGTAGAGGATGTGGCCGCGGTAGCCGGCGAAGTGGCCGTCGATCACCTGCACGATGAGGCCGCGGTCGGCCTCGACCATCAGCGGAGCCAGGCGCCGCGCGGTGATCAGATGGCTGACGAGCGTCTGGTCGAGGTAGGCGCCGAGGCCGGAAAGGTCGATCTCCCAGAAGCGTTTGGTCCAGTCGACCATGGGGTCGGCCCCCCAGACGCTGTCGACGAGCACGTCGAGCCGGCCCGCTTCGCGGCGGATCTGGTCGGCGAGGGCGGCGACCTCGCCGTCGCGCGTATGGTCGACGCGGACCGCGATCGCCTGGCCGCCCGCCTGACGGATGAGGTCTGCGGTCTCGTCGACGGTCTCGGCCCGGTCCATGCCGGCCGCGTGGCCGGCCGAACTGCGGCCGGTGCAGTAGACGAGGGCCCCGGCTTCGCCCAGCGCCCGGGCGACGCCGCGGCCGGCGCCGCGCGTCGCGCCTGCGACGAGCGCCACCTGGCCGGCCAGGAGTGGGGCTTGCAGGCTCACGCCACGGTCTCCCATCGTTTATAACTGATCGATCAGTTATAAACGATTTCCGCCGGCGCCGGAACCCTCCGGCGCGTCCGGATTCGGCGCGCGCGGTGAAGAAATGTGCGATCGGGACGAAATCGGTCGTCCGATCGGGTGTCCCGGTCGCAACTCGCCGGGGAAAACCTGATATAGGCGCCGAAGACAAGGAGAGGGGCGCCCCAGCACCATGCCTACACCCGGCCTCGGCATACGCGGCCCGCGCAGCCTGCTTCGGCAGATTCGCGAGGCCATGGCCGGCGCCGGGCCCGCGCAGGCCAAGTTCGACATGGTCGTGCGCACCATCGCCGTGTCGATGGTCGCCGAGGTCTGCTCGATCTACCTGCGCCGCGCCACCGGCGAGCTCGAACTCTTCGCCACTGAAGGCCTCGACACCACGGCCGTGCACGTCACGCGCCTGAAGCCGGGCGAGGGCCTGGTCGGCGAGATCATGCGCACCGGCCGGCCGCTGAACCTGTCGGACGCGCCAAGCCACCCGGACTTCTCCTATCGTCCGGAGACGGGCGAAGACCCGTTCCACGCCTTCCTGGGCGTGCCGCTGCTGCGTGGCGGGCGCTCGATCGGCGTGCTGGTCGTCCAGAACCGCACCAGCCGCGTCTACGCCGAGGACGAGGTCGAGGACCTGCAGATCATCGCCATGGTCCTGGCCGAGATGGTCGCGGCCGGCGGTGTGTTGGGCCAGGAGGTCCTCAAGGACGTCGACATCTCGCCGCGGCGCCCGGAGCGGCTGAAGGGGGCCAAGTTCGCCGACGGCCTCGCCTTCGGCACGGCGGTGCTGCACGAGGCCCCGGTGGCGGCCGGCCAGCTGCTCAGCGACGACGCGGCGGCCGAGGAAGCGCGCCTGGCGGCGGCCATCGCCGACCTGCAGGCCCAGATCGACGGCATGCTCGACGGCCACCAGGGGATCCTGGGCGCTTCGTACGAGGTGCTCGAGTCCTACAAGATGATGGCCCACAGCCGCAGCTGGAACCACTCGCTGCAGGAGGCTGTGCGCTCGGGCCTGACGGCGGAGGCGGCGGTCGAACGGGTGCGCTCGGAGCACCGCGCCAGCATCGGCCAGGCGCGCGACCCCTACCTGCGCGAGCGCGTGCACGACCTTGAGGATCTGAACGACCGCCTGCTGCGCCACCTGGCCGGCGACGGCGGCAAGGCGCGCACCCTGCCCAACGACGCCATCCTGATCGCGCGCAACCTCGGCCCGGCGGACCTGCTGGAATACGACCGCGAGAAGCTGCGCGGCCTGCTGCTCGAGGAGGGCTCGGCCGCCAGCCATGCGGCCATCGTCGCGCGCGCCCTCGACATCCCCTGCGTTGGGCGCCTGCCGGGCCTGCGCGACAAGGTCAACGAGGGCGACCCGGTGATCGTCGACGCCGAGACCGGCGAGGCGTACCTGCGCCCACGCGCCGACGTCGTCTCTGCGATCCGCACGCGGATGGACGTCAGGGCCCAGCGCCGCGCCGAGTTCGCGCGCCTGCGCGACACCCCGGCCTTCACCCGCGACGGGGCCAAGGTCACGCTGCTGATGAACGCGGGCCTCGCCGTCGACCTCGACATCCTGGACGACACGGGGGCCGAGGGCATCGGCCTCTTCCGCACCGAGTTCCAGTTCATGGTCTCGGAAGACCTGCCGCGCCTGCACGCCCAGACCGCACTCTACGCCCGCGTGCTCGACGTGGCGGGCGACCGGCCGGTGACGTTCCGCACCCTCGACCTCGGCGGCGACAAGGTGCTGCCGTACCTGGAGGCCGAGCGCGAGGACAATCCGGCGCTGGGCTGGCGGGCCGTGCGCATGGGCCTCGACCGGCCGGCGCTCCTGCGCCTGCAGCTGCGGGCCCTGATCGCCGCCGCCCGCGGCCGGCCGCTGCGGGTCATGTTCCCCCTGGTCGCCTCCGTCGAGGAGTTCCGCGCCGCCCGCGGCCTGGTGGATCACGAGGTGGCCTGGGCCTTGCGCCGCGGCCGGCCGGCGCCCTCGCGCCTCGACGTCGGGGCGATGATTGAGGCGCCGTCCCTGATCTGGCACCTGGACGCCCTGCTGCCGATGACCGACTTCGTCTCGGTCGGCACCAACGACCTCATGCAGTACCTGTTCGCCGCGGACCGCGGCAACCCGCGCGTCTCCGACCGCTACGACCCGCTCTCGCCGCCGGCGCTGCGGGCCTTGAAGTCCATCCGAGAGGCCTGCTCGGAAACCGGCACGCCGGTCTCGGTGTGCGGCGAGATGGCCGGCCGGCCGCTGGAGGCCTTCGCCCTCGTGGCGCTCGGCTTCGAGGCCCTGTCGATGCCGCCGTCGGGCATCGGTCCGGTCAAGCAGATGGTGCTGTCGTGCGACCGCGAGGCGGCGCGCCGGGGTGTCGAAGCTTTGCTGAAAGGCGCCGGCGGTTCCGTTCGGAACGAGATCGAAACCCTCGCACGAAAACTTTATGTCGCAGTATAGACTGTTGGAATCACGTGATTTCGCTGCTATTCACAACGAAACGTTAACGAAGCGACGTTAGTGGGTTTCGGGTAGCCGTCCCCTCGTCGGGACGGTTTTGAGTCGGGGAACGGCAGCCATGCCGCTGGACACGGGCGCGATTACCGAGGCGGCAGGCGAAACCAGCGGCGACGATCGCACGAGCAGCGGCGCCGCGCGTTCACCCTCGAGACCCATGCGACTGAACCCGAACAGCAACATCGGCGCGGCCTTGCGCGACATCCGCGAGGCGCGGGGCCTTTCGCTCGACGACATCGCCGACGTCACCCGCGTGCGGCCGGGCTACCTGGCCGCCATCGAGGCCTTCGACCTCGGCGCCCTGCCGTCGCGGCCGTTCGCGATCGGCTATGTGCGCGCCTACGCCCAGGCGCTGGGCCTCGACGGCGACGCCGCCGTCAGCCGCTTCAAGGCCGAGGCCCCCAGCTACGACAACGAGCTGCGCACCCCGATCGGCGTGCGCCACAACCGCCCCCGGCGCTTCGGCGCCGTCGCCGCCGTCGCCGGCGTGATGCTGGCCGCCCTGGTCGGCTGGAACGTCGCCCGCCACGCCATGGCCGAAGCCCCGCAGGCGCCGGCGCCCAAGGTGGTCCGCCACCTGGCCGTGCTCCGCCCCGCCGTCGGCCCCTCGCAGATCGGCGCGCCGCTGCCGCCGCCGCCCGAGGCCGACACGCCCAAGACCTACCAGACCCCGTTCGTCAGCGGCGACGCCCCGCCCCAGCCGGTCAATGCCGCCCCGCCGGCGCCGCCGGCCGACCTCGGCGGCCCGTTCGTCGCCCAGGGACCGGTCTACGGCGCCGCCGCGCCGGGCGCCGGCGTCATCTTGCAGGCCAAGGGCTCGACCTCCCTGGTGGTGCGCGGCGCCGGCGGCGCGGTCTACTTCGCCAAGCAGCTGTCGCCCGGCGAGGCCTGGCGCGCGCCGGCCATCAAGGGCCTGATCGTCGAGGCTTCTTCGCCGAATTCGGTCGAGGCCTACGTCGGCGGCGTCTCCAAGGGCCTGCTGGCCGACCCGCAGACCCCGCTCAGCAAGTTCGGCGTCTGAGCCTGCGGCGCCGATCTTCGTCGGCGCTGAGGCGCCAAGTGATGCGACTGCGCTTGGGCGGCGCGCGGCTTTCCTCTATCTTCGCCCCGTCATGAGCACCGAAGACCACACCCGCGTCCGGCCCTGGCGGGCCATCGACCGGCGCCGCTCGCGCCAGATCCACGTCGGCTCCGTTCCGGTGGGGGGCGATGCGCCCATCTCCGTGCAGTCGATGACCAACACGCTGACGGCCGACGCCAAGGCGACGATCCACCAGATCCGCCAGCTCGAGGCGGCGGGGGCGGATATCGTGCGGGTCTCGTGCCCGGACGAGGAATCGACCGCGGCGATGCCGGAGATCACGCGCGCGGCCAAGGTGCCGATCGTCGCGGACATCCACTTCCACTACAAGCGCGGCATCGAGGCGGCGAAGGCCGGCGCGGCCTGCCTGCGCATCAACCCGGGCAACATCGGCGGCAAGGCGCGCGTGAAGGAGGTCGTCCAGGCCGCCCGCGACCACGGCTGCTCGATGCGCATCGGCGTCAACGCCGGCTCGCTGGAGCGCGACCTCCTGGAGAAGTACGGCGAGCCGTGCCCCGACGCGATGGTCGAGAGCGCGCTGTTCCACGCCCGCATGCTGCAGGACGAGGACTTCCACGAGTTCAAGATCAGCGTGAAGGCCTCGGACATCTTCATGACCGTGGCGGCCTACCAGCAGCTGGCCGAGGCCATCGACTGCCCGCTGCACGTGGGCGTCACCGAGGCCGGCGGCCTGCGCTCGGGCACCATCAAGTCGGCCATCGGCATGGGCAGCCTGCTGTGGGCCGGCATCGGCGACACCATCCGCGTCTCGCTCGCCGCCGACCCGGTCGAGGAGATCAAGGCCGGCTTCGATATCCTCAAGTCGCTGGGCCTGCGCCACCGCGGCGTCAACATCATCGCCTGCCCGTCGTGCGCGCGTCAGGGCTTCAACGTCATCGAGACCGTCAGCAAGCTGGAGCAGCGCCTGGCGCACATCTCCACCTCCATGAGCCTGTCGATCATCGGCTGCGTGGTGAACGGGCCGGGCGAGGCGCTGATGACCGATGTCGGCTTCACCGGCGGCGGCGCGGGCTCGGGCATGGTCTATCTGGCCGGCAAGGCCGACCACAAGATGGACAACGCCAGGATGGTCGACCACATCGTCGAGCTGGTCGAGGCCAAGGCCGCCGAGCTCGAGGCCGCCAAGGCCGCCCCGATCGCGGCCGAGTAGGTCCCGCCTTCAGAGGATGTACTGGTCGCCGGCCGCGCGCACGGTGATGTCGCTGAGCGTGACGCCCCAGGGCTGGTCGATCGCGTGCAGGATGGCCTCGGCGATGTAGCGCGGCTCCAGGGCCAGGTAGCGGATGCTCTCCGGGTCCTTGCCCTCGGCGTTGCCTTCGCCCTGCAGGGCGCCGAGGTAGCCTGGCGCGTTCTGGCCCAGGATGCCGACGATGGCCCCCGGATTGACGATGCCGGAGCCGAGGTTGGTGCCGGGGACGCCGGTGGGCCGGATGGTGGTGACCTTGATCCGCCCCTGCGATTCCGCCCGCAGCGCGTCGGACAGGAAGTTCACCGCCGCCTTGGTCGCGCCGTAGACGCCCGCGCCGGCGACCGGGAAGTTGCCGTAGATAGAACTGAGATTGATCACGTGGCCCCGGCCCTGGGCGATCATCTGGTCGTGCACGGCGACGATGCCGTTCAGCACGCCCTTGATGTTGATGTCGATGCAGCGCGACCAGGCCTCCGTCGCCGCCGCGTGGTCGGCGTAGAAGGCCAGCGGCATGACGCCGGCGTTGTTGACCATGACGTCGATCGCGCCGAACCGCTGCACGGCTTCCGCGGCCGCGGCCTTCAGGCTGGAAAGGTCCGTGACGTCGGCGATCCTGGTCGCGGCGGCGGCCCCGGCGGCGGCGAGGTCGGCGAGGCCCGCGGCGTCGACGTCGAGCGCCAGCACACGCGCCCCGCGCGCCGTGGCCATCTCGCAGACCAGCCGGCCGAAGCCCTTGGCCGCCCCGGTGACGATGATCGCCTTGCCGGCGACGTGGTCGGACATCGGTTTCTCCCCTTCTGCGGCGCGCCGTCCGGCCCATCGCTCGCACGGCATCAGTTCGTTTCAAAGTTGAACGTGGCGTCACCCTTGCGCGCCGCGCCTGCGACAGGTTAGCTCACCCCCGCCAACAGCAGGGAGGGACGACATGTCCGCCGACGGTACCTGGAAGACGACGATCAATTCGCCGATGGGGGTGCAGGAGGGCACGCTCTCCATCACCACCAGCGGCGACACCTTCACCGGCAAGATGGAAGGCCGGCAGGGGACGCAGGACATCTCGGGCAAGGCGGACGGGAACAACCTGTCCTGGAGCACCCAGATCACCAACCCCTTCCCGATCACGCTCGAGTTCAACGTCACGGTCGACGGCGACAAGATGAGCGGCACGGTCAAGGCCGGCGCCTTCGGCTCCTCGCCGCTGTCCGGCGTGCGCGCCTGATCCCGACCGCGGGGCGCGCCGCCCGGCGCGCCCCGCGGTCAACGTCCGCGCGAAGACTGTTCGCCCAAGGACGGTAAATCCTGCAAGTTCAGGCCTGGCTTTCGGACAGTAAAACGCAAGATATTGCGTCTCGTTCTCAGTCTGGCCACATGATCTATGCGACGCTCCGCCGCGCCCCTCTTTTCGCGCAAGCGTCGCTTTACGATTTACACTGTCGTCATGAGCGACGCTGCCGCCATCCAAGGATCTGTACAATCGCCGTCGCGGCGTGAGCGGGCGGCGATGCGGCTGACACAGCATTTCTTCCTGCGCCAGGCCGAGTTGCTGGCCGACATCACCGGCGGCGACCTCTTGCTGGGCGTGGTGTTCATCGCCATCAGCAGCGCCAACACCGGCTACCTGGCCGAGCCGTCCAACGACCAGCACGGCTACGCCGACCTCGACGACCTGCCGCCGGACGAGCTGCGCCGGCCGGTGTCGGTGCTGGCCATCGCCGAGTCGCTGCGCCTGCCCTACGAGACCGCCCGCCGCTACGTCGCCCGCCTCGAGGCCCAGGGCCTCGTCCGCCGGGTCGGCCGCCAGGGCGTGATCGTGCCGACGTCGGCGCTCATGACCTCCGACCTGATCGAGAAGACCCGCCGCAGCTTCAACGACGTCCAGCGCTTCGTCGTCGGCCTGCGCCGCGCCGGCGTCGACGTCGACTCCATGCGCTGACCGCGCTGCGGTCCTTTTGGACCACGAAGCACACGAAGCACACGAAGGGTCGCGCCTGATCTGAAACGCCGCGCCGGAGGCGAGGCCGTATTTCGACGCAGAGATCGCAGAGAAGGCGCAGAGCGCGCAGAGGGTCTGAGCGCCTCCGCGACCTCCGCGCCTTCTCTGCGCCCTCTGCGTTAAGATGCCCAAGGCGCCACCGCCGGAGCCTCGAAGAAAGCGCGCTTCGCGCAGCCGCCCCCGAGACCACCTCGTGT
>DASZQQ010000116.1:0-6185 GCA_035549595.1 Caulobacteraceae bacterium | reverse complement strand
GCGGCTACAAGATGTTGTGGGTATGCTGATGAGAGAGCCGATTCGGGCCACGCCTACCTCAGGTTCTGCGGCGCCGCAGCATGACGGCGCGTGGCGCGCGACGCTCGCCGTGGCGGCGGCGGCGCTCGTCCTGCGGCTGGCGGCGCTGTTCCTGAGCCCGCTCGAACTCTACCCGGACGAGGCGCAGTACTGGCTGTGGTCGCGCCACCTGGCGTTCGGCTACGTCTCCAAGCCGCCGCTTATCGCCTGGCTGATCGCCGTCACGACCGCGGCAGGACACGACGGCGAGTCCTTCGTGCGTTTCTCCTCGCCCCTGATCCACGCCGCCGCGACGCTGGTGGTCGGGCGGGTGGGACGGCGACTCTACGACGGCTGGACCGGCGCGGCGGCGGCGGCGCTCTACGCCCTCGCGCCCGGCGTCGCCCTGTCGTCGTTCGTCGTCTCCACCGATGCGGGCCTGATGCTGTGCCGGGCGCTGGCGCTCTGGGCCTACGCCGCGCTGCAGAGCGCCGCCGACGGCCGCCGGCGCCTCGTCCTCGGCGCCGCGTTCGGGGCCGCGCTCGGGCTGGGATTCCTGGCCAAGTACGCGGTGCTCTACGCCCTGGTCGGCGTCGCCGCGCACCTCGCCCTGTCACGGACCGGCCGGCGCGCCTGGAGCCTGCCGGCCGCCGGTGCGGCGCTGGCGGCCTTCGCCGTGCTGGCCGGGCCCAACATCGCCTGGAACGCCACGCACGGCTTCGCCACCGTGGCCCACACCGCCTCGAACGCGAACTGGCGCGGAGACCTGTTCCATCCGGCCGCGTTCGGCGCCTTCCTCGGCGCCCAGTTCGGCGTCTTCGGCCCGGTCCCGTTCGCCGTGCTCGTGGGCGGCGGCGCGTTCCTCGCCTGGCGCCGGCGCCTGACCGCCGCCGACGGCCTGCTGCTGGCCTTCGCCGCCCCGCCGCTGCTGATCGTCGCCGTCCAGGCGCTGATCTCGCGCGCCAACGCCAACTGGGCGGCGGCGGCCTATGTCCCGGCCGCGGTCCTCGCCGCCGCGTGGCTGCTGCGCTGGAAGGCGCGCCGGTGGCTGGCCGGGACCCTTTGGCTGCAGGGCCTGATCTCGGTCGCCATCCTGGTGTTCCTCACCGCCCCGGCGCTCGCGGACCGTGCCGGCCTCGCCAACAGCCTCAAGCGTGTGCGCGGCTGGAAGTCCCTGACCGGCATCGTCGCCGAGCGCGCGAAGCTGGAGGACGCCAACGGCCGCCTCTCGGCCGTCGCCCTCGACGACCGCTTCTTCTTCAACGAGGCCGCCTACTACGGCCGCGACACCTTCGGACCCGGCGGCCTGCAGCTCGCGATGTGGCTCAAGGGCCGCGCGCCGGAGAACCAGGCCGAGCTCGAGGCGCCGCTGACGGCGGCCAACGGCGCCCGCGTCCTCGCCGTCAGTGTCGACGGCCGCAACGCCCCGGCCATGGCCGCCGACTTCGCCCGCACCGGCGGACGCGAGATCGATTCGGTCGGCCTGGACCGCCGCCACAAACGCACCATCACGATGTTCCTGGGCGAAGCCTTCACGCCGAAGCCGCGCTAGGGGATTGCGCACAGCGGGAAAAACGCCGCGCAAGCGGCGAGGCCGTCTGAAAGGACCACGAACCACACGAACCACACGGACAATTTCATGTGGCCGGCACGCCGCGGCCAGCCGCTGACCGTTCGTGTGGTTCGTGTGGTTCGTGGACGATATCTAGCGGCTTCGCCGCTGCCCCAGACGTCCGAGGCTAGCGCCAGGCCGCCTTCAGCGAGGCGTCGCGGCCGCAGCCGATGCGGTACATCTGGTAGGCCGCGGCGTGCGTCCTGGCGTAGTCCTGGTGGTAGGCCTCGGCCGGCCAGAACGTGGCCCGCGGCAGGATCGCGGTGGCGACGCGCTTGCCGTGCAGCTCGCGCGAGACTTCGGTCTTGGCCGCCTCGGCCCCGGCCCGCTCGCCGGCGTCGGCGATGAAGATCGCCGGCCGGTACGACGGCCCGCGGTCGCAGAACTGGCCGCCGCCGTCGGTGGGGTCGGTGAGGTGGAAGTAGCGCGACACCAGCTGGCCGTAGCTGATCTTCGCCGGATCGTAGGTCACCAGCACCGACTCGTAGTGGCCCGTGGTCTCGGTGGTCACGTCCGTGTAGCGGGGATGGTCGACATGGCCGCCGGTGTAGCCGGCCACCACCTTCACCACGCCCGGCACCTCCTCCATGCCGTGCTGCATCGACCAGAAGCAGCCTCCGGCGAAGACGGCGGTCTTGAGGGCGCCCGCGCCGGCGGTGTCGGCGGCGAAGGCGATGAGGGCCGCGGCAAGGGCGGCGTTCCTGAGCGTGCGCATGCCCCTAGTACGCGCCGCAACGGCGCGCGGGTTACATTTTGGAACCACGAAATACACGAAAGAACACGAAAGGCGCTTCGTCCTGGCGGCAGCGCGAAGAGCCTGGCCAGCGACGCTTTCGTGTCTTTTCGTGTCCTTTCGTGGTTCGAAATTCGAAGTCGCTACGCGGCCTCGAGCGCCACCTTGAACGCGGCTTCGGTCTTGGCGCGGATCTCGTCGACGGTGACGCCGTCGGCCAGCTGGACCAGGGTCATGCCGCCGCCCTTGCGGTCGATCTCGAACACGCCGAGGTCGGTGATCAGGAGGTCGACCACCCCGGCGCCGGTCAGCGGCAGGGTGCATTGCTTCAGGAGCTTGGGCGCGCCGGTCTTCTCGGTGTGCTCCATGCACACCACCACCTTGCCGACGCCGGCGACGAGATCCATCGCCCCGCCCATGCCCTTGACCATCTTGCCGGGCACCATCCAGTTGGCGAGGTCGCCCTTTTCCGACACCTGCATGCCGCCCAGGATCGAAAGCGCGATGTGGCCGCCGCGGATCATGGCGAAGCTGTCGGCCGACGAGAAATAGGACGACGACGGCAGTTCGGTGATGGTCTGCTTGCCGGCGTTGATCAGGTCGGCGTCGGCCTCGCCCTCGTACGGGAACGGCCCCATGCCCAGCATGCCGTTCTCGCTCTGCAGCGTCACCGACACCCCCTCTGGGATGTAGTTGGCCACCAGCGTCGGAATGCCAATGCCGAGGTTGACGTAGTAGCCGTCCTTCAGCTCGCGCGCGGCGCGGGCGGCCATCTGGTCGCGTGTCCAGGCCATGGTCAGATCTCCTCGCCGGCGGCGGCGGTCTCGCGCGGGCGGGTCGTCACCCGTTCGATGCGCTTCTCGAAGGCGTGGCCCTCGAAGATGCGGTCGACGAAGATCCCCGGCGTGTGGATGTTGTCCTTGTCCAGCGAGCCGACCGGGACCAGGTGCTCGATCTCGGCGATCGTGACCTTGCCCGCCGTCGCCATCATCGGATTGAAGTTCCGCGCCGTCTTCCGGTAGACGAGGTTGCCCTCGGCGTCGCCCTTCCAGGCCTTGACGATCGAGAGGTCGGCCTTCAGCGCCCGCTCCATCACATAGAGCTCACCGTCGAACTCGCGCACCTCCTTGCCCTCGGCCACCAGGGTGCCGACGCCGGTGCGGGTGTAGAAGGCCGGAATGCCCGCCCCGCCCGCGCGGATGCGCTCGGCCAGGGTCCCTTGCGGATTGAACTCCAGCTCCAGGTCCCCCGACAGGTACAGCTGCTCGAACAGCTTGTTCTCGCCGACGTAGCTGGAGATCATCTTCCTGATCTGGCCGCCGGCGAGCAGGACGCCCAGGCCGAAGTCGTCGATGCCGCAGTTGTTCGAGATGACCGTCAGGTCCTTCGTCCCGGCGGCGCGGATCGCGGCGATCAGGTGCTCGGGGATGCCGCACAGGCCGAAGCCGCCGGCCATGATGGTCATGCCGTCGAAGAGCACCCCCTGCAGGGCCTCCGCGGCGTCTGACACGACTTTCTTAGCCATCGGGTTCTCCCGCACTGCACAATTCGGGCACCTTTCGCCCGAATGGGGCGGCATTTCAACCGCCCCACGCGCATCCCTCGCGAATGTGCGCCGATGCGGCTAAAACCGTGCGCGAAGGAGCAATTGCGTGACCGAAACCCTGGCCAAGGCCGGCATCCAGCCGGTGTCCCTGACCCTCTA
The DNA here is from genome assembly GCA_035549595.1 of Caulobacteraceae bacterium. Taxonomy (GTDB): domain Bacteria; phylum Pseudomonadota; class Alphaproteobacteria; order Caulobacterales; family Caulobacteraceae; genus Acaudatibacter. The sequence continues at coordinate 2,117 of DASZQQ010000116.1, read as the reverse complement.
CGACAAGGACTTCGACGCCTTCGCCCAGGCCCTGGGCGGCTCGTTCGCCCGCTACGGCTTCGCGGTGGTGTCGGACCACGGCCTCGACCAAGCCCGGATCGACCAGGCCATCGCCGACGCCAAGGCGTTCTTCGCCCTGCCGGAGGACGTCAAGCGCCGCTACAAGATCGAGGGCGCCTCGGGCCAGCGCGGCTACACCCCGTTCGGCGTCGAGACGGCCAAGGGCCATGAGCACTACGACCTGAAGGAATTCTGGCACGTCGGTCGCGAGCTGCCCCCCGGCCACCCGTTCCGCGCCAACATGCCCGACAACGTCTGGCCGGCCGAGGTGCCCGGCTTCCGCGAGCACGAGACCTGGCTCTACGCCTCGCTCGAGGCCCTGGGCCGGCGCCTGCTGAAGGCGATCGCCGCCTATCTGAAGCTGCCGCAGGACTGGTTCGAGGACACCGTCGAGCAGGGCAACAGCGTGCTGCGCCTGCTGCACTATCCGCCGGCCCCCTTCGACGGCCCGCACATCCGCGCCGGGGCGCACGAGGACATCAACACCATCACCCTGCTGCTGGGGGCCGAGGAGGCCGGGCTGGAGGTGCTGGACCGCGACGGCCGCTGGCTGCCGATCAACGCCCCGCCCGGCGCGGTGGTGGTCAACATCGGCGACATGCTGCAGCGCCTGACCAACCACGTGCTGCCGTCGACGACGCACCGGGTGGTCAATCCGGCCCCCGAGCGGCGCGGCGTGGCGCGCTTCTCGACCCCGTTCTTCCTGCACTTCCGGCCGGACTTCCTGATCGAGACCCTGCCCTCGACGATCACGCCGGAGCGGCCGAACCGCTACCCCGAGCCGATCACCGCCGACGCCTTCCTGGCCGAGCGGCTGCGCGAGATCAAACTGAGCTGACGATGGGCAAGGCCGCCGCACTTCCCGCCCTTCTGGCCGCCGTTCTGGCCGCGCTGGCGCTCGGCGGCTGCGGCTACTTCTACCCATTCGCCGACAACCGGGCGAAGGCGGCCGTCGAGGCCATGGACCTGAGCGACGTCCATCTTGAGCGGACGGTGCTGGGGCTGAGCTGCTCGAAGAGCGACAAGATCCACTACAAGTTCACCGCCGTGACCCTGCGCGGCCGGCGGGTGAAGGGCGTCGTCTGCATGAGCTACCTGAAGGGCGCCACCGTGCGCTTCACCGGCTGATCCGGGATCTGTTCGCCACGCGGGTCTACGAGGCCAGCCTTGCCGGCGAGGCGGGCTTCGCGGCGTTCAACGACGAGCTGGCCGGCGCCTGCCGCATGCTGGCCGACGAGGACGCGGCGGGCCGCGCCTGGTGCCGCGACAACGGCTATGGCGGCTACACCTCCTACGCCTCGCTCGACGACCTGCCGACGCGGGCGAGCGTGTTCGGCGACCTGAAGCGCCGGCTGGACCGTCACGTGGGCGCCTTCGCAGAGGGCCTCGGCTTCGACCTCGGCCGGCGCCGGCTGAAGCTCGACAGCCTCTGGGTCAACGTCCTGAAGCCCGGGGCTTCGCACTCCGGACACATCCATCCGCACAGCGTCGTCTCGGGCACGATCTATGTCGCCACGCCCCCCGGCGCGGGGGGCCTGAGGCTCGAGGACCCGCGCCTGCCGCTGATGATGGCCGCGCCGCTGCGGCGGCCCGACGCCCCGGACGGCGGTCGCGGCTTCGTCACCCTCTCGCCGGCGCCGGGGACGATCTTCCTGTGGGAGAGCTGGCTGCGGCACGAGGTGCTGCCCAACCGCGCCCGCGCCGAGCGCATCAGCGTCAGCTTCAACTATGCATAGCCTGCGGGCTCGGCTGAAGGATGTAAGCGCACCCTAATTTAACCTGCCTCGGCGACAGTCCGTCACAGAGGATCGCCGGGGGCGAAGATGGGTTGGAAGCCAGGGACGCGCGCGCCAGACGTGCTCGACGGCATCGACCTGCCGGCGCTGAAGCCGAGCTTCGACCGCATCGTCCGCGTGGCCATGACCCTGCTGGGGGCCGCCGACGGCGAGGTGGTGATCCGCACGCCCGGCCGGCCCTGGTACTCGAAGTCGACCCTGGACAGCGGCAAGACCGACTTCATCGACCTCGTGGGCGCCTCGAAGGAAGTCGTCTGGGTC
>DASZQQ010000115.1:0-16926 GCA_035549595.1 Caulobacteraceae bacterium | reverse complement strand
AGGCCCTGGCCGACAGCATGGGCTGGCCGGTGGTCGCCTCGTACCACACCCGCTACGAGACCTATCTCGAGCACTACGGGCTGCAGCTGTTCCACGGCTCCCTGACCCGCCGCCTCAACCGTTTCTACGACACCTGCCGCGAGGTGTTCGCCCCGTCGCAGTCGATGATCGAGGTGCTCGAGGCCGAAGGGCGGCGGAACCTGCGGCTGTGGCGGCGCGGCGTCGACACCGAGCGGTTCGCGCCCGAGCGCCGCAGCGAGGCGTGGCGCGCGTCGCTCGGCCTGGCGCCGGACGACGTCGCCGTGACCTTCGTCAGCCGCCTGGTGCGCGAGAAGCGCCTCGACACCCTCGCCGCCGCCTTCGCCCGACTGCGCGAGCGCGGCGTCGCGGTGCGGCCGCTGATCGTCGGCGACGGGCCCGAGCGCGCCTGGCTGCAGCGCGAGGTTCCGGACGGGATCTTCACCGGCTTCCTGGACGGCGCCGATCTGGCCCGCGCCTACGCCTCGGCCGACCTGTTCCTGGTCCCCAGCGACACCGAGACCTTCGGCAACGTCACCCTGGAGGCCATGGCCTCGGGCCTGCCGACGGTCTGCGCCGACGCCACCGGCAGCCGCTCGCTGGTCGAGCCGGGGGTGACGGGCGAACTGGCCGGCGCCCTCGACGCCGACGCCATGGCCGGCCACATCGCCCGCCTGGCCGCCGACGCGGACCTGCGCGCGCGCATGGGGGCGGCGGCGCGGGCGCGCAGCCTGAAGTTCTCGTGGGACGAGGCCATGGCCGGCATCCTCGAGCGCTACCGCGCGATCGCGGCCGCCTGAGCGCATGCGGATCGTCGACGTCTCGGGCTTCTACTCCGACACCGGCGGCGGCGTGCGCAGCTACGTGCGCCAGAAGCTCGAGCTCGCCGCGCGCTGGGGCGTCGAGCTGACGGTGATCGCACCGGGGGCGGAGGATCGCGTCGAGCCGCGCGAGGGCCGCGGCCGCATCGTCTGGGTGAAGAGCCCGCCGATGCCCGGCGACGCCAACTACCGCATGTTCTGGAGCGCCAAGGGCGCCTGGGCGGCGATGGACGCCTTCGGCCCCGACGTGGTCGAGGGCTCGTCCCCCTGGCGCGGCGGCTGGATCGCCGGGCTCTGGAAGGGCGAGGCCGCCCGCTCGCTGGTGTTCCACCAGGACTTCGTCGCCGGCTATCCGTACACGGCCCTCGACCGCTGGCTGTCGCACCGGACCATCGACGGCCTCTTCGCCCCCTGGTGGGCCTATGTGCGGGCCTTGAGCCGCCGCTTCGACGTCACCGTCGCCGGCGGCGAGTGGCTGGCCGAGCGCCTGGCCGGTTTCGGCCTGACCCGTCCGGTGGCGATCCCGCTCGGCCTCGAGGCCGGCCGCTTCTCGCCGGACCGCCGCGACGAGGCCCTGCGGCGCGAGCTGCTGGCCAGGTGCGGCCTCGGGCCGGAGGGCAGGCTGCTGCTCGCCGTGGGCCGCTTCCATCCGGAGAAGCGCTTCGGGGCCATCATCGGCGGCGCCGCCCGCGCCAGGGCCGCCGGAGCCGACGTCGGCCTCGCCATCCTCGGCGACGGCCTCGCGCGCCGCACGGTCGAGCGCCAGGCCGCCGCGGCCGGCCACGTGTGGCTCGCCGGCGCCGTCTCCGACCGCGACTGGCTCGCCCGCGCCTACGCCAGCGCCGACGCCCTGGTGCACGGCTCCGGGGCCGAGACCTACGGCCTCGTGGTCGCCGAGGCGATCGCCTCGGGCCTGCCCGTGGTCGTCCCCGACTGCGGCGGCGCAGCCGACTTCGCCCGCCGCTGGCCGCGCTCGGCCGTCTACCGGGTCGGCGACGCGGCCGCCTGCGCCCGCGCCATCCTCGACCTCCTCGCCCGCCCGGCGCCAGCCGGCCCCGCCCCGAAGCCGCCGGTCAGCTCGGCCGAGGACCACTTCCGCACCCTCTTCGACCTCTACGAAGACCTCGCCTCCGCCCGCTCGCGCAAGGCCGCCTGACCGGGCGCATGATCCTTGTCCCCCAGGAGCGCCTTCGGCGCTCGAATTGTCCACGAACCACACGAACGACACGAACGGGGCCGGGTGGCCGAGAGGCGCCGCTTCAACAGCGCGTGCGTGTGGGTCGTGTGGTTCGTGTGGTTCGTGGACAACACAAGAGAGCGCTTCCGCGCCCCCGACCGGGGACATGATCCTCAGGATCGTGTCCCCCTCCAGCCAGACAGCCACGGGCACACGAACGCTGCGCGATCATGTCCCCGGTTCGAGGTTTGACAGCGCACGGCCGCCGCCTTCACATCCGGCCATGGCTTCCGAGACCGCCGCACCCACCGGCACCATCCAGACCGCGCTCGCCCATGCCGCGCGGCTGCTGGAGAGCCGGGCCGAACTCGCGGCGGAGCAGGCGCGGGCGGTGCTGGAGGCTGCGCCGGGGCATCCGCAGGCGCAGCTGATCCTGGCCGCGGCGCTGCGCCGGCAGGGCCGGGCCGAGGAGGCGCGGGCGATCCTGCAGCCGCTCGCGGCCCAGCAACCCCGTGCGCCGGCCGTGCACCTGGAGCTCGGCGTCGCCCTGGCCGAACTCGGCGAGGACGGCGAGGCGCTGGCGTCGTTGCGGCGCGCGACCGCGCTCGCCCCCGATCTCGCCGACGCCTGGCGCGCCCTGGGCGACGTGCTGACGCTGGGCGGCAGCACGGAAGAAGCGGACGCGGCCTACGCCCGCGGCATCGCCGCCTCGGTGCGCGACCCGGCCCTGGCCGAGGCGGCCCAGGCCCTGGTCGAAGGCAAGCTCGCCCAGGCCGAGCACCGCCTGCGCGAGGTGCTGCGCCAGCGGCCCACGGACGTGGCCGCCCTGCGCATGCTGGCCGAAGTCGGCGCCAGGCTCGGCCGCTACGACGACGCCCAGGTGCTGCTCGAACAGGCCCTGGAGCTGGCCCCCGGCTTCGACGCGGCGCGCAGCAACTACGCCACCGTCCTCCTGCGCAGCGGCCATCCTGCGGACGCAGCCGCGCAGGCGGGGCGGTTGCTGGCTCGCGACCCCCGCAATCCGAACCACCGCGTGCTCGAAGCGGCCGCCCTCGGCCAGGCCGGCGAGTTCGACGCCGCCATCGACCGCTACGATCGCATCCTCGCCGAGCACGCCGGACAGCCCAAGGTGTGGATGAGCTACGGCCATGTGCTGAAGACCGTCGGCCGCCTGCCCGACAGCATCGACGCCTACCGCAGGAGCCTCGATCTGTCGCCGCACCTGGGCGAGACCTGGTGGAGTCTCGCCAACCTCAAGACGGTCCGGTTCTCGGACGACGACATCGCGCGCATGGAAGCGGGGCTGGCTCGCGCCGACCTTTCGCCAGAGGACCGCTTCCACCTGCACTTCGCCCTCGGCAAGGCGCTGGAGGACGAGGGGCGCTGGGAAGCGTCGTTCGCCCACTACGCCGCGGGCAACGCCCAGCGCCGCGCCAAGGTCGCCTACGACGCCGACGACAACCACCGGCGAACCGAGCGGGCCAGAGCCTTCTTCACCCCGGCGCTGTTCGCCGAAAGGGCGGGGCAGGGGAGCACGGCGCCGGACCCGATCTTCGTCGTCGGCCTGCCGCGCGCGGGCTCGACCCTGATCGAGCAGATCCTCTCCAGCCACTCGGCGGTCGAGGGCACGACCGAGCTGCCCGACATCATCGCCATCAGCCGCCGCCTCGGCCGCCGCCGCGGCCCGAGCGAGAGCTCGGCCTATCCGGAGGCCCTGGCGGACCTGTCGGCCGACGACCTCGCCGCCCTCGGCGAGGAGTACCTCGAGCGCACGCGCCCCCAGCGCCGGCTCGGGCGGCCGTTCTTCATCGACAAGATGCCGAACAACTTCGCCCACATCGGCCTGATCCACATGATCCTGCCGAACGCGAAGATCGTCGATGCGCGCCGCCATCCGATGGGCGGCTGCTTCTCGGGCTTCAAGCAGCACTTCGCGCGGGGCCAGTCGTTCAGCAACGATCTCACCGACATCGGCCGCTACTACCGCGACTACGTCGAGCTGATGCGCCACTTCGACGAGGTGCTGCCGGGCCGCGTGCACCGGGTGATCTACGAGGACATGGTCGCCGATCCGGAGACGCAGGTGCGCCGGCTGCTGGACTATTGCGGCCTCGCCTTCGAGCCGGGCGTCCTGCGCTTCTACGAGAACGACCGCGCCGTGCGCACGCCGAGCTCCGAACAGGTCCGCCGCCCGATCTTCTCCGAGGGCCTCGACCAGTGGCGACACTACGAGCCGTGGCTGGGTCCCCTCAAGGACGCCCTCGGCCCGGCCCTGGAGCGCTGGCGGGACTAGTCAGGGGACATGAAACTGCCACCGGCAGGTTCGTGTCCCCGTGCCATCTGGAGGGCGCCTTTGACCAGAGCGTGCGGAGCGTCAGTGGTCCGCGGGAAAGAGGACCGGGTGACCTCTGGCGTCCCTTCTCCCCACGCGGGAGAAGGTGGCGGCGAAGCCGTCGGATGAGGGGGCCCTCCGGCGTGCGCCGCTGAGCAGCCCTGCGGCTCGGCGAAGGTGTCTGCTGGGAAATCAGCGCCTTAGTCGGCCTCAGCACGCGCTGAGAGGCCAGGGGGCCCCCTCATCCGTCGCCTGCGGCGACACCTTCTCCCGCGTGGGGAGAAGGGCGCCCAGAGGTCGCCCCGCCAAGTCCTTCGGCGTCTTGTGGGCCGTCACAGCCCATATGCGGAACCCTGGCGCCAGCTGGAGGGGACACGTTCCTTCGTAACATGTCCCCGCGTCGCGCGCTCGCCGCCGCTCCGACCCGTTCGTGTCTTTCGTGTTGGTTCGTGGTTCGAAAAGCAGAGCGGACGAGGAGCAGCTTACGCCGCTCCAAGCTCAGAGGCGTGGCGCCGCAGCCGCGCTTCGGCGGAAAACGCGATCTGCTCTATGAACGAACCTTGACAGTCCTTGCCCGCGGAAGACCACTTCGGCCGACTCCGAAAAGGGCCGAGGGGGATTCCAAGTCATGTTCGTCAAAGGGCGCCGCCGTCATCTGCTGACCACGACGCTTGCGGCCACCAGTGTCTTGGCCGTGGGCGGGATCGCCCGCGCGGCCGACGCGACGACGGCCGCCAGCGCCGACAACGCCACCTCGCTGGGCGAGCTGATCGTCACGGCCGAGAAGCGCGAAGAGAACATCCAGAACGTCGCGGCCAGCATCCAGGCGATCACCACCGCCAAGATCGAACAGCTGCACATCCAGAACTTCAACGACTACATCAAGTACCTGCCCAGCGTGTCGTACCAGTCGCTCGGGCCGGGCTACGCCAACGTCTACATGCGCGGCATCGCGGCCGACAACTACTCCAACCACTCAGGCTCGCAGCCGGTGGTCGGCACCTATCTCGACGAACAGCCGATCACCACCATCGGCGGCCCGCTCGACATCCACACCTACGACATCGCCCGGGTGGAATCCCTGGCCGGTCCCCAGGGCACGCTCTACGGAGCGAGTTCGCTGGCCGGCACGATCCGGATCATCACCAACAAGCCCGAGCTGAACGCCTTCCACGCCGCCTATGACGCCGAGGTCAACACCGTCGACCACGGCGGCACGGGCTACCTGGGCGAAGGCTTCATCAACGTGCCGCTGGGCGACCGCGCCGCCGTGCGCCTCGTCGCCTGGTACGAGCACGACGCCGGCTACATCGACAACGTCCACGGTACGCGCGACTTCTCCACCGGCATCCACGTCGACAACGCGGCGCTGGTGAAGAACGACTTCAACACCGCGCGCACCTACGGCGGGCGTCTGACGCTGCGCTACGACGTCAACGACAACTGGACCATCACGCCGATGGTCATGGCGCAGGACCAGCGCTCCAACGGCGTGTTCGGCTACGATCCGAAGCTCGGCGACCTGAAGGTCCAGCACTTCCGGCCCGAATACAGCCACGACCACTGGCTGCAGGCGGCCCTGACCATCCAGGGCAAGATCTCCAACTTCGACGTCACCTATTCCGGCGGCCACATGGACCGCCGCATCACCAGCCAGCTGGACTACACGGACTACTCCTACTTCTACGACCAGTACGCCGGCTATGCGGCGTCGTTCTACGACGCCAACCACAACTACATCGACCCGACGCAGACCATCATCGGGCACGACCACTTCACCAAGGACAGCCACGAGCTGCGCATCGCCTCGCCGCAGGGCGACCGCTTCCGCGTCCTGGCCGGCCTGTTCTACGAACGCCAGACGCACTTCATCCTGCAGGACTACTACATCAACCCGCAGTTCACGACGCCGTACTCGGTGACGGGCTGGCCGGGCACACTATGGCTGACGGACGAATACCGGACCGACCGCGACTACGCGGCGTTCGGCGAGGCCACCTACGATCTCACCGACAAGCTGTCGGTGACCGGCGGCGTGCGGGTCTACCACTCCGACAACAGCCTCTATGGCTTCTACGGCTTCAACGCCAACTTCTCGTCCAAGACCGGCGAGGCCAAATGCTTCGCGCCGTCTTCGGTCGGCAACGGTCCCTGCACGAACCTGAACAAGGAAGTGAAGTACACCGGCGAGACGCACCGGGTGAACCTGACCTACAAGTTCGATCCGGACCGCATGGTCTACTTCACCTACTCGACCGGCTTCCGGCCGGGCGGGGTGAACCGCAACGGCAACCTGCCGCCCTACCGGCCGGACACGCTCACCAACTTCGAACTCGGCTGGAAGACCACCTGGATGGGCGGCGCCCTGCGCTGGAACGGCGACGTCTACTACGAGCTCTGGCGCAACCTGCAGTTCTCGTACCTGGGTCCGAACTCCCTGACCGTGGTCGGCAACGCCGGCGATGCGACGGTGTACGGCCTCGAGACCGACGCCGCCTGGCGGGTGACGCCGGACTTCACCCTCACCGGCGCCTTGGCCTACACCCACGCGACCCTGGACAAGGACTTCTGCAACGGCGCCGAGGACCCCTGCCTGCCGGCGGACATCACGGCCCGGGCCGGCCAGCAACTGCCGGTGACGCCCAGGTTCAAGGCCAACGCCACCGCGCGCTACGAGTTCGACGTCGCGTCCATGCGCGCGCACGTCCAGGGCGCCCTCGTCTATCAGGACTCCAGCTGGTCGGACCTGCTGCTGAACGACCGCAGCATCCTCGGCCTGCAGAAGAGCTACACGACGGTCGACTTCAACCTCGGCGTCCAGCACGCCAACTGGACGCTGGACCTGTCGATCCTCAACGCCTTCGACGAGCGGGCGCAGCTCTACCGCTACACCGAGTGCACCATCGCCATCTGCGGCGGCGGCGCCAACCTCACAGACCAGGGAACGGTCTACACGGTGCCCAACCGGCCCAGGACCATCGCCCTGCGGTTCGGTCAGAAGTTCTAGCTGGGGGGCTGGAGCGCAGGGTCGGCGTGACGGAAAACAAGACCGCATGCCGACCCTGACCGCCCCCGCCTCGCTCTATCACGATCCCGCCGTCTGGGAGTCCGAGCGCCGGGGCGTCTTCGCCCGCGCCTGGCAGTTCCTGGGGCTTCAGGCGGATCTCGCGCGGCCGGGCGACTATCTGGCCGACGTCTTCGCCGGCTATCCGCTGCTGGCGATCGTGGGCGAGGACGGCGTCCTGCGCGCCTTCCACAACGTCTGCCGCCACCGTGCCGGGCCGCTGGTGAGCGACGCCAAGGGGCGGTGCGAGGGGGCTCTCACCTGCCGCTACCACGGCTGGCGCTACGCCCTCGACGGGCGGCTGAGGTCGGCGGTGGCCTTCGGCTCCGCCGAGGGCTTCGACCCGCGCGACTTCGGCCTCTTCCCGGCCAGGGTCGAGACCTGGCGCGGCTTCGTGTTCGTCAATCCGGACCCGGACGCCGGGCCGCTGGCCGAGGCGCTGGGGCCCCTCGACGCCCTCTTCGGCAACCGCCCGATCCCGGCCAGCCCCTTGCGCCGCAGCCACGAGATCGGCTGCAACTGGAAGGTCTACGTCGAGAACTACCTCGAGGGGTACCACATCGACCTCGTCCACCCGGCGCTGGCCGCCGAGGTCGACGCGGCGGCCTACGCCGTTCGCATGGAGGGCCCGGTGGCGATCCACGAGGTTCCGGCCACCGCCGGGGCGGCCGAGGGGCTCTGGGCCTGGATGTGGCCGAACCTCGCCTTCAACCTCTACAAGGGCGTGGTGATGGTCGAGCACATGCGCCCCATGGGCCACGCCCGCACCCGCCTCGACTACCTCTACCTGCACGAGGCCGGCGATCCCCAGATCGACGCGGCCCTGGTCACCACCGAGCGCCTGACCCGCGAGGACGCCTGGATCTGCGAGCGCGTGCAACAGAATCTCGACGCCGGCGTCTACGACCGCGGCGTCCTCTCCCCCCGCCACGAGGGCGCCGTCGCCTGGTTCCAGGCCCGGGTGGCTGAGGCGATCGCGTGACCCTCCCTCCCCTTCATGGGGAGGGACAGTCGATGCGCAGCATCGACAGGGTGGGGGAGTCTCGTGCCAGGCAGGGCGCCAACCGGTTGGCGCTGTTCGTGGCCGCACACTTCCCCACCCTGGCCGCTGCGCGGCCTGTCCCTCCCCAGGAAGGGGAGGGAGGCCGATGACCCGGAAGATCGGGCCCGTGCTCGCCACCGGCCTGGTGGCCGGGAATATCGTCGGGTCGGGGGTCTTCCTGCTGCCGGCGACGCTTGCGGCGGTGGGGTCGATCAGCCTGGTGGGCTGGGTCATCGCCACGCTCGGCGCCTTCGCCACCACGGCGGTGTTCGCCCGGCTGGGCGCGATCTCGGGCTCGCCCGAGGGGCTGGTCGCCTACGTGGGTGAGGGGCTGGGCCGGTTCGCCGGCTTCGCGACCGCGGTCACCTACTGGATGGGGGCCTGGGTCGGCGCGGTCGCGATCGCCACCGCCGTCGCCGGCTATTTCGCGGTGTTCGTGCCCGCGCTTGGCTCGCCCCTGCCGCTGGCGCTGACCGCCGTCGGCGCCATCTGGCTCTTCACCTTGCTCAACCTCGTCGGCCCGCGCGCGGCGAGCCGGTTTTCCAGCCTGAGCCTCGTGGCCGGGATCATCCCGCTGGTGTTCATCGGCGTGGCTGGCTGGGCCTGGTTCGATCCCAAGGTGTTCGCCGGCAGCTGGAACGTCTCGGGGACCAGCGGGCCGGCGGCCGTGCGCACGGCGATGATCTCGGTCTTCTGGGCCTACACCGGGTTCGAGAGCGCCGCCGTGGTCTCAGCCGTGGTCAAGGACCCCCGGCGCGACGTCGCCATCGCCACCTACGCCGGCACGGCCCTGGCCGCCGTGATCTACATCGCCGCCTCGGCCGTGGTCATGGGCCTGGCGCCCGCCCGCGAACTCGCCGCCTCGACCGCGCCCTTCGCCCTCGTCGCCGGCCGGATGCTGGGGCCGGGCGCGGCCTTCGCCGTCGCCGCCTTCGCCCTGGCCAAGACCGCGGGCACCCTCTGCGGCTGGGTGCTGGTCTCGGCCCAGTCGGCCCGCGCCGGGGCCAACAGCCACCTCGTCCCCGGCCGCTTCGCCGGCGAGCGGCCGCCGCGGCGGATCCTGGTCGGCATCGCCGTGGCCATGTCGGTCGTCGCCCTGGCCTCTGTCTCGCCGACGCTGGGCGGCCAGTTCCGCTCGATCATCAACGTCTCCACCGTCTGGTGCGTGATCCCCTACGCCCTGTGCTGCGTGGCGCTCTGGCGCCTGGCCAAGGGCGGATGGGGCGAGCGCGCGCTCGCCGCCGTCGCCTTCGCCTTCAACGTCTGGCTGCTCTCCACCTCCGACCGCCCGACGGTGCTCTTCTCCCTGGCGCTCGCCGCCGCGATCGTGGTCCTGTGGTTCGCCGCCGCCCGCGGAACCGCGCGGGCCGGGATCGAGGGGAGGGGCGCATGAGGCTTTCGGGCAAGCGGGCCATCGTCACCGGGGCGGCGTCCGGCTTCGGCGCCGGCATCGCCCGCCGCTTCGTCGAGGAAGGGGCCAAGGTCGCCATCGCCGATACGAACCTCGCCGGCGCCGAGGCGCTCGCCGCCGAGCTCGGCCCCGCGGCCCTCGCGGTCGAGGCCGACGTCACCCGCGCCGCCGACGTCGAGGCCCTGGCCAGCGTCGCCCTGGAGGCCTTCGGCGGCGTCGACATCCTGGTCAACAACGCGGGCATCCCCCAGCGGCCAAAGCCCCTGGAGAGCGTCGACGAGGCCGAGTTCGACCGCCTGTTCGCGGTCAACGCCCGGTCCGTCTACCTCACCGCCCACGCCCTCGTGCCGGCGATGAAGGCGGCCGGCGCCGGCGTGATCCTGAACATCGCCTCCACCGGCGGCGTCAGCCCGCGCCCGTTCCTGACCTGGTACAACGCCACCAAGGGCTGGATGATCGCCGCCACCCGCGCCATGGCGATCGAGCTGGCCTCCAGCGGCGTCCGCGTCGTCGCCATCAACCCGGTCGCCGGCGACACCCCGATGCTGCCCGCCTTCATGGGCGCCGACAGCCCCGAAAGCCGCGAGCGCATCGTCGCCACCATCCCGATGGGCCGCCTCTCCACCCCCCTCGACATCGCCCAGGCCGCCGTCTTCCTCTGCTCCGACGAAGCCTCCCTGATCACCGGCGTCGCCCTGGAGGTCGACGGCGGCCGGTGCCTGTGAAGGTCGGCCTGCTCAGCTTTGTTTGGACCACGAAGCACACGAAGCACACCAAGGGGTCCGTGCCTGGTCTGATACGCCGCGCCGAAGGCGAGGCCGTATTTTAACGCAGAGAGCGCCGAGAAGGCGCAGAGCACGCAAAGGGGCTCAGAGCCTCCGCGACCTCCGCGCCTTCTCTGCGGTCTCTGCGTTAAGATGCCCAACCCGCAGCCGCCCGAGCCCCGCAGACCTCGCGCTTCGCGCCGCCAACCGGACCCCTTCGTGTGCTTGGTGTGCTTCGTGGTCCATCCTTACCGAGCTTCCGGACGCGCACGCCAGTTGAAGCCGCCCGCGCACCAGCCCATCCTGAACCCATGACGATCCACGCCAAGCCGCCGCCCAACGACCTCTCCGCCTTCTGGATGCCGTTCACCCCGAACCGCAGGTTCAAGGCCGAGCCCAGGCTCGTCGCCCGGGCGGAGGGGATGTTCTACTTCACCCCCGAGGGGCGGCGGATCCTCGACGCCACGTCGGGCCTCTGGTGCGTCAACGCCGGCCACAACCGGCCGAAGATCGTCGAGGCGATCCAGCGCCAGGCGGCCGAGCTCGGCTACGCCACCAGCTTCAACCTCGGCCACGGCGCGGCGTTCGAGTTCGCCGCGCGCCTCGCCGACCTGCTGCCGGCGCCGATCGACCGCATCTTCTTCACCAACTCCGGCTCGGAGTCGGCCGACACCGCGCTGAAGATCGCGCTCGCCTACCAGGCCGCCCGCGGCAAGGGGACCAAGACGCGGCTGATCGGGCGCGAGCGCGGCTATCACGGCGTCGGCTTCGGCGGCATCTCGGTCGGCGGCCTCGGCAACAACCGCAAGGGCTTCGGCCCCCTGCTGCCGGGCGTCGACCACCTGCCGCACACCCACGACCCGGCGCGCAACGCCTTCAGCCGTGGGCAGCCCGAGCACGGCGGGCCCGGGTTCGCCGACGCCCTGGAGCGGCTGGTGGCCCTGCACGACGCCTCGACCATCGCCGCGGTGATCGTCGAGCCCGTGGCCGGCTCCACCGGCGTGCTCGTGCCGCCCAAGGGCTACCTGGAGCGCCTGCGCGCCCTCTGCGACAGGCACGACATCCTGCTGATCTTCGACGAGGTGATCACCGGCTTCGGCCGTGTCGGCGCCCCCTTCGCCGCCGACCGCTTCGGCGTCACCCCCGACATCCTGACCATGGCCAAGGGCCTGACCAACGCCGCCGTCCCCATGGGCGCCGTCGGCGTGAAGCGCGAGATCTACGACACCATCGTCGAGGGTTCGGCCAGCCCCATCGAGCTCTTCCACGGCTACACCTATTCCGGCCATCCGCTCGCCTGCGCCGCCGGCATGGCCACGCTGGAGGTCTACCGCGAGGAGGGCCTCTTCGAGCGCGCCCGCGCCCTGGAGCCCCTCTGGCAGGACGCCCTGCACAGCCTGAGGGACGCCCCGCACGTCGTCGACATCCGGGGCATCGGCCTCATCGGCGGCGTCGAGCTCGCCCCCCGCCCCGGCGAGCCCGGCGCCCGCGGCGGCGAAGTCTTCCGCGCCGCCTTCGACCGCGGCCTGCTCCTGCGCGTCACCGGCGACACCCTGGCCTTCTCCCCGTCCCTGATCGTCGAGGAATCCCAGCTGGCGGAGATCGTCGACGTGACCCGCCAGGTGCTGGAGGCGGTGGCCTGAAGACGCGCTTCGGCGGTGGTCGCCGGCGCTGCAAGTCGGACCACGAAGCACACCAAGCACACGAAGGGTCCCGGGTAGCGGCCGCGCGCAGCGCGATTCCATCTCTGGCCGCGGCCCATCGAGCGGCAGGGCCCCCTTCGCGTCCTTCGCGTCCTTCGCGGTAAACCCTTGCTGCGCTCCCGGCCCTCACGCTCGCCGGAAAATCAACCGCGAAGAGCGCGAAGGACGCGAAGGGGGGCAAGGTCACTGGCGCGCAGCGCCCCCTCTATCGAGGCGCCGCAGAATCGAGCGCGCCGCTACGCGTCGCAGGGCCCCTTCGTGTGCTTGGTGTGCTTCGTGGTCCATCCCTCACAGCCTCTCGGAAGTCACGCCGGCCCTTCCGAAGGGTTTGCCCCCTGGGCCAACCGGCCCATACTCGGGCCCATGCTCACCACCACCGGCCTCGACGAAGACCGCCTGATCGCCGCCATCGACGACCGCGCCGGCGAGATGGTCGCCCTGGCGCAGGACCTGATCCGCGTCCCCTCCATCAACCCGCCGGGCGAGCACTACCGCGCCTGCGCCGAGATCCTGGGCGAGCGCCTGCGTCGCCGTGGCTTCGAGGTCATCTACGTCCGCGCCGAGGGCACGCCGGGCGACTGCGACCGCTACCCGCGCTGGAACGTCATCGCCCGCCGCGAGGGCGCGGCGCCCGGCCCCTGCGTCCACTTCAACGGCCACATCGACGTCGTCGAGCCCGGCGAGGGCTGGAGCGTCGATCCCTTCGCCGCGGTGCTACGGGACGGGCGCCTCTACGGCCGCGGCGCCTGCGACATGAAGGGCGGCATCGCCGCCGCCGTGATCGCGGTCGAGGCCCTGATCGATTCCGGCGCCCCCCTGCCCGGCGCCCTGGAGATCTCCGGCACCGGCGACGAGGAGAGCGGCGGCTACGGCGGCGTCGCCTGGCTCGCCGAGCGCGGCTGGTTCTCCAAGCCGCGCGTCGACCACGTGATCATCCCCGAGCCGCTGAACGTCGACCGCGTCTGCATCGGCCACCGCGGCGTCTGGTGGGGCGAGATCGAGACCGGCGGGCGCATCGCCCACGGCTCGATGCCGTTCCTCGGCGACAGCGCCATCCGCCACATGGGCGCCGTGCTCGAAGCCCTCGAGCGCACCCAGTGGCCCACGTTCGAAAAGCTCGCCACCGCCATGCCGGTCGAGCCGCCCGGCGCGCGCACCCCGACGCTCAACATCAACTCCCTCCACGGCGGCCAGCCGGACGTCGAGCCCGGCGGCGGCCTGCCGGCCCCCCTCGTCGCCGACGCCTGCCGCCTCGTCTTCGACCGCCGCCTGCTGATCGAGGAGGACCTCGCCGAGGTAAAGGCCCAGATGCGCGCCCTCCTCGATGGCCTCGCGGCCACCCGCCCCGGCTTCCGCTACCAGCTCAAGGACCTCTTCGAAGTCCCCCCGGTGATGACCGACCCCGACCGCCCGGTCGTCCAGCGCACCGCCGAAGCCATCACCCGCATCCTCTCCCGCCCCGCCAAACTCATCTGCTCCCCCGGCACCTACGACCAGAAACACATCGACCGCATCGGCAAGCTCAAGGACTGCATCGCCTACGGGCCGGGGATCCTGGACCTGGCGCACCAGCCGGACGAATACGTCGAGGTGGCGGACATGGTGGCGTCGGCGAAGGTGATGGCGATCAGTGCGTGGGGGTTGTTGGGGGGGTAGGGGCTGCTTCCCGCATTTGGCGTTGACTTGAGATCGCTCTGCCGCAACCTCAGATCGAGGGAGCGGCGTGGCTGACGACAACAGACATGGCACCGACTGGACCGACGAGGAATTGGACCTCATCGTTGCCGACTACTTTGCCATGCTGGCCCTGGAGCAGGCCGGCCAACAGTACGTGAAGGCGCACCACGCCAAACAGTTGATGGCACGGACGGGCCGGTCGCACCGCTCTGTCGAGTTCAAGCACATGAACATCTCGGCTGTGCTGGAGGCGATCGGATTGCCGACCATCCGCGGCTATCGGCCGATGCCGAACGTGCAGGGGGCGATCCTCGGGGCGATCGAGCGTCGTCTGACGCGGAGCCCAGAGCCGCTGTGGATACCGGCGGCTGGCGCGCAGCTGGCAGACAGTCCGCTGCCCTTCCTCGAGCCCGCCCCCGTGCTCGAACCGCCAAAGCCGAGGCCCAGGGAGCTCGAGCGTCTGGTTCGGAAGTTCGACCAGAGCGAACGGGACTTTCGCAACCGACAGCTCGGCACGGCGGGCGAGGAAGCTGTGTTCCTGTTCGAGCGTCAGCGGCTGCAAACTGAGGACCGGCCGGATCTTGCCCGGAAGGTCCGCTGGGTGGCTCAGGAGGATGGCGACGGCGCCGGCTACGACATCCTCTCGTTCGACCGCAGTGGCCGCGAACGCTTCGTCGAGGTCAAAACCACTCTCGGCGGGCGAAAGACGCCGTTTTTCCTCACGCGCAACGAGTACGATCTGGCCGAGGAGCGAACCGACGCTTTCCGTCTGTTGCGGGTCTATTCGTTCGCGCGCGAGCCGAGGATGTTCGAGTTGGCGCCGCCGTTGGCCGACGCTGTACGGCTGTCGCCGCAGACGTATCAGGCGAGCTTCTCCTGAGCGCTGAACTCGGCGACGGCGCTCAGCCTCGCCCAGCTGCGTGCGAGGGGATCGCCGCGGCCGTTCAGGGGCTGCCCTGCGACGGCCTCAACCCAACTCGCTTCCGCCGCCTCCGCCTCCCGCCAGCACTCTGCCACCGCGGCCGCCACATCACCCCCCGCGACCGCCTCCGCCATCCGCGCCCGGAACCGCGCCTCCAGCGCGTCCCGCTCTGCGGCGATCGCCGGCGCAAGCGCCGCGTAGTCGCGCAGCACCGCGCGGTGCAGGCGTTCGTGGCGCCACCACAGGGTCGCGGGGTCGTAGTGGTCGGTGGGGGGCGGGCCTTGGGGCGGGAGGGTGGTGGTGGGGCCGGTCAGGACGACGGGCTTGAAGATCGAGAGGCAGGGGGCGGAGGTGGCGGTGACCCAGTGGATGGCGGGGCGGCCGTCCTCGTGGAGTTCGCTGACCATCGAGGCGACGGACTGGCTGCGGCGCAGGCCCGGGCCGGCGTGCATGCAGAGCGTGCGGCCGACGGTGTCGGCGGGGGTCCAGTGGGGGTTGGCTTCGGCTTCGGGGCCGTGGTCGCGGAGGATGGACATCATCGCGGCCGGCGAGACCTGGCCCGCCGCGCCGTCGGCCGTGGCGTGGCGGTCGAGGAGGAGCTGGCCGCGGGCGCAGCGGGCGCGGCCGCGGGAGATGGCGTCGCGGGCTTCGTCGATCAGGTGGGCGGCGAAGTCGAACGAGCCGTCGTTCGGGTCGGTCCAGCCCTGGGCCTGGGCGTGGGCTTTCAGGGCGGGGCTGAGGGCGTCGGGGTGGCGGCCGATGCTGAGGGCGTTGGAGAGGGCGCGGCGGCCCTCGACGTGCTCGACGGCCCACCAGCGGCCGACGGTCTCCAGGACGTAGGCCTCGCGCGCGTCCGCGACGATGAAGCTGTTGTGGTAGTAGAAGCGCGCGTAGTGGCCGCAGTCGCCGCCCTGGCCGTGGCGTTCCAGCAGCTGGATGATGACCTCGAGCGCCTCGCCGGCGGAGGCGCCGCGCTCGAGGCCGAGGCGGACGAGGTCCATGCCGGTCAGGGCGCGGCGGCGGGCGGCGGGGACGGTGGAATGCACCGCCTCGTTGCCGATGACGACGCCGTGCGCGTTGGCGCCCATCTCGGCGCCCCACATCCAGAACGGACGGCTGATCAGCACCTGGTGGGTGCGGCGCGCCTGGGGGATCTCGATGTAGGTCGCCTTGAGCGTCGCGCCCGCGGGGTGGTCGACGGCGGGGTGCAGCTCGAGGCCCTGCGCCTCGTTGCGCTCGCGGTCGCTGTTCTTGCCGAACACGGCCGGCGCGCCGGGCCGGGCGGGAAGGGCGATCAGGGTGTCGCACATGTCTGCGGCGGCGGCCTGTTGTTGGCGGGGGTGCAGGCTCCTTGTAACGCCAAGTCCGCCAAGGACGCCAAGACGGCCGCGCGCCCTTGCCGGCGAAGCCGGCGTCTTTGGCCACTCGGCTTTTCACCACAGAGGTAAGGGAGGCACACAGAGGGGCACAGAGGGCGCTCTTCCACGGCGGCTGCGGATCACCCTGAACCTCTGTGCACCTCTGTGCTCCCTCTGTGCCCTCTGTGGTGAAAGCAGCGCCGGCAGGAGGCCCGGCTTCGCCGGGGCGAACGCTGTCACGGTGGTGACGCGCTGCCGGCGAAGCCGGCGTGCGGCGCTGGCTGGCGGCCCGGCTTCGCCGGGGGAGGGCATTCCCCGCGAGCGCGCCCGCACATCACAAAGGCGTTCGAATCTACCCGGCCGGGCCAGGAAAGGGTGTGGCGACGGTTGCGTGCGGGGCCGGCCGGGTGTGTGGTGGCGGGCAAGGCGGCGCCCCGCCCCTCCTTTTCTTCGGCGTCGCGCCGGCGAGTGATGAACCGCAACCGCACCGGGATGCGCGTGACCTCCGCCGATGCTTCGACGGCAGCCTCCCGGCCGCAGAGAGACAAGGAGGAAGAGATATGCCCCATCGAAATGACGCAGGCGTCCGCGCGCTGGGCCTCGTGGGTCCCACGGGTTCGGGCAAGACGTCCCTGAT
>DASZQQ010000114.1:0-21131 GCA_035549595.1 Caulobacteraceae bacterium | reverse complement strand
CGGCAGGCCTGCCGGCGCTGCCGACCAGCTCCTGGATCCCGCCGAGCGCGCCCACCAGGGCGGACATCTCAGCGGGCACGATGACCGTCTTCTGCTGCGGCGAGTCCGCCAGCCTGGCGAAGGCCTCGACGTACTTCTGGGCGACGAAATAGTTCAGGGCGTTGACGCTGCCGCTCTCGATGGCGTCGGAAACGCTCTTGGTGGCGTTGGCCTCGGCCTGGGCCAGGCGCTCGCGGGCCTCGGCGTCGCGGAACGCCGCCTCCTTGCGCCCCTCGGCCTGCAGGATCGCCGCCTGCTTGGCGCCCTCGGCCTTCGTGACCGCCGCCGTTCGCTCGCCCTCGGCCTCGGTGACCACGGCCCGACGCTCGCGTTCGGCCTTCATCTGCCGGGCCATGGCGTTGGAGATGTCCGGCGGCGGCTGCAGGTCCTTGATCTCGATGCGCGCCACCTTCACGCCCCAGGGGCTGGTGGCCTGGTCGATGGTGTCCAAGAGGCGCGTGTTGATGTGGTCGCGTTGCGACAGCACCTCGTCCAGCTCCATCGATCCGACCACGGTGCGCAGGTTGGTCATGGAGAGCTGGGTGATGGCGTTGTTCAGGTTCGAGACCCGGTAGGCGGCCGCGGCGGCGTCCATCACCTGGATGAAGACGATGGCGTCGACCTGGACGTTGACGTTGTCCTTGGTGATCACCTCCTGGCGCGGCACGTCCAGGACCTGTTCCATCATGTTCACGCGGCGGCGGATCGACTCCACGAACGGCGTCAGTATGGCCATGCCGGGCTTCAGGGTGCGGGTGTAGCGGCCGAACCGCTCGACCGTGTACTCCCAGCCCTGCGGCACGATCTTGACCACCGACATGACCATGGCGATGGCCAGGACGACGACCAGAACTAGAGCGACCAGCGCACCCACGACAAACCCTCCCCGGATTTCACCGGCGGAAGACTAGCGTTCTCCGAAACGCCGCGCCATGGGCCTCGCATCGGGCGTCGGGGACATGTTCCGCCAGGAACGTGTCCCCTCCAGAGGCCAGGACAGCTGGAGGGGACACGAACCCCGCCTCCGGCAGGGATCATGTCCCCGAACTGGCTCAGGCCCCGACCGGGCTCTTGGCGCGCAGCTTTTCCAGGCGGGCGATCGAGGCGTCGGCTTCGGCGAGCAGGCGCTTGACGATGTCGGCGACCGGGGCGACGTCGTGCACGCCACCGGCGCTCTGGCCCATGGCGAAGCAGGACTTGTCGGGATCGAGCCCCTCGATCTGGCCGCCGATGCCGCCCATCACCCCGGCGCGCGACGAGATGCCGGCCTGGATCGGGAACGGCTGGATGTCGCCCGGACGGCTCTCCCAGTCCTCGACGTACGGGTTCTTCTTCACCCGCATCGGCTTGCCCGAGTAGCAGCGGGTGCGCACCGTATCCTCGTCGGCGGCTTCCAGGATGGCTTCCTGGTAGAGGGCGCCCGCGTGCGCCTCGGTCGAGGCGATGAAGCGCGTGCCCATCCAGACGCCCTGGGCGCCCAGGGCGAGCGAGGCGGCGAGGCCGCGCCCGTCGTAGAGGCCGCCGGCGGCGACCACCGGGACCTTCACCCGCTCCACGGCCTGCGCCACCAGCGGCATGGTGCCGACAAGGCCGGTGTGGCCGCCGCCCTCGCCGCCCTGGCAGATCACCGCGTCGCAGCCGGCCTGCTCGGCCTTCACCGCGTGCTTCACCGCGCCGCAGACCACCATCACCTTCAGGCCCGCCGCCTTCAGCTTTTCCATGATCGGCATCGGCACGCCGAGGCCGGCGATGAAGGCCGAGGCGCCCTCGGCGATGATCACGTCCACCGAGGCGGTCAGCGATTCCGGCGAGGCGGCCAGCAGGTCGACGCCGAACGGCCCCTTCGTCAGGGTGCGGACCTTGCGCATCTCGTCGCGGATGAACTCGGGGCTGCGGCCGGCCATGCCGAGCACGCCGAAGCCGCCAGCGTTGGTCATCGCCGCCGCCAGTTCGGCGAACGACACGCCGCCCATGCCGGCCAGCATGATCGGATGCTCGACGCCGAGCAGGTCGCAGAGGGGGGTGTGCAGGCTCAAGGGAATGTCTCCGAAATCAGCGTCTGAAAAGGGCGAGCGGGATCAGAAGATCGCGTAGCCGCCGTCGATGATGAAGTTGTCGCCGGAGTGGAAGCGCGAGGCGTCCGAGGCGAGGTAGACGGCGATGCCGCCGAAATCCTCCGGCTCGCCCCAGCGGCGCATCGGCACGCGCGGGATCACCTTCTCGGCGAAGGCCGGCGAGGCCTGGGCCCCGGCGGTCATGTCGGTGGCGATCCAGCCGGGCAGGATGACGTTGGCGCGCACGCCGTAGCGCGCGTGCTCGACGGCGATGCCCCTGACCATCGAGATCACCGCGCCCTTGGTCGAGGCGTAGGCCTCGTTGCGCGCCGCCCCCGAGATCGCCGACAGCGACGAGGTGACGACGATCGAGCCGCCGGGATCGCCGGCCTTGGCCCGCTCGACCATGTGCTTGCAGGCCTCGCGGCAGGTCAGGAACGCGCCTTCCAGGTTCACGCCCATCACGTAGCGCCAGGTGTCGACGCTCATCTCCGAGAAGCTCGGCGCGCCGCGGCCGACGCCGGCGTTGGCGATCACCGTGTCGAGCCGGCCCATAGCCGTGACCGCCTCGGCCATGCCCGAGACCACCTGCTGCTCGTCGGAGACGTCGATCTTCTGGGCCAGCACGCGCACGCCCAGGGTGTTGAGCCTGGCCTCGGCCTTCAGGTTCTTCTCGGCGTTGGTGCCCCAGATGACGATGTCGGCGCCGGCCTGGGCCATGGCCTCGGCCATGCCGAGCCCGATGCCGCTGTTGCCGCCGGTGACCAGCGCCACCTTCCCCGTCAGATCGAACGGCGCATAGGCCATGGAACGCTCCCTTGTCTCGTTTGCCGAGACCTAGGAAGCGCTTCCGCAGCGTTGGTCAAGCAGAGGAGTCCACGAACCACACGAACCACACGAACGCGTCCGAGCGCGCTGCGAGCCCCAGACCCAACCTCGATCGTTCGTGTGGTTCGTGTGGTTCGTGGACAAATCGAGCGGCGCTAGCGACGGCTGGGTCGCTGCCGGACTGGAGGCCGCCTCACGAGAACCAGGCCTTGAGGTCCAGGCCCGAGCGGACGCCGACGTGGGGCAGGCCGTCCTCCAGCCAGCGGTCGGCGGCGTGGCGGCCGCGCTGGAAGAGGTCCTGCAGGAAGCTCCACTCGGTGTCGAACTTGGTCGCCCAGCCGAGGCCGCCCAGCCACGGGCCGGCGTCGATGCAGTGGATCAGCATGTTGCGGTAGCGCCCCCGGGCGTCCTCGGTCAGCTGCCCCTCGTCCAGCAGCCTCTGCACGAACGCCACGGCGCGCAGTTCCGCCACCAGCGAGGCGTTGAAGGTGATCTCGTTCAGCCGGTCGAGGATCTCGCCGGCGTCCTTCGGCGTCCTCTTCCGCTCCACCGGGTTGATGTTGAGGATCAGGATGTCGGCCGGGGTCGGGTCGTAGAACAGCGGCCAGAGCGCGGGATTGGCCAGGTAGCCGCCGTCCCAGTAGGGATCGCCGTCGATCGTCACAGCCTGGAACAGCTGCGGCAGGCAGGCGGAGGCCATGATGTGCCGCCCGGTGAGCTCGGCGGTGCGGAAGACCCGGCTCTTGCCGCTGCGCACGTTGGTCGCCGAGACGTAGAGCGCGATCGGCGAGGCGGCCCGCAGCCGCGCGAAGTTCACCAGGTCCTCGAGCACGTCGTGCAGGGGATTGAGGTTCAGGGGGTTGAACTCGTACGGCGAGAAGGCCTGCGACCAGGCCTCGGCCATCCGCCAGCCGGGCGTCTGCTTCAGCCAGTCGGGCGAGAGCGCCTTCGACCAGGCGCCGCCGAAGTCGCCGAAGGCGTTGCGGCCGCCGGCCTTGTTCACGCCCTCCCAGAAGGCCGCGAGCTTGCGGCGCGCCGCCTCCGGCCCGCCCTCCTGCAGCCCCGCCGCCAGCACCACCGCGTTCATCGCCCCGGCCGAGGCGCCGGTGGCGGCCTTGATCTCGACGCGGCCGTCCTCGAGCAGGCGGTCGATGGCGCCCCACTCGAAGGCGCCGTGGGCGCCGCCGCCCTGCAGCGCCAGGCTGATCGGCTTGGGCGCGGCGGGCGCCACTACTGGGCTGTCCAACCGCCGTCGATGGAGAGGGCCGCGCCGTTGACCGAGGCGCCGAGGCCGCTGGCCAGGTACAGCATCAGCCCCGCCAGCTGGTCGAAGCCGACGAACTGCTTGGTCGGCTGGGCGGCCAGGATCACGTCGCGCATCACCTGGTCAGGGGTGATGCCCCGGGCCTTGGCCTGGTCGGCGATCTGGGCCTCGACCAGGGGCGTCTTCACATAGCCCGGGCAGATGGCGTTGCAGGTCACCCCGTCCTGGGCGACCTCGAGGGCGACGGTCTTGGTCAGGCCGAGAATGCCGTGCTTGGCGGCGACGTAGGCGGCCTTGAACGGCGAGGCGACGAGGCCGTGCGCCGAGGCGATGTTGATGATCCGCCCGTGCTTCTGCGCCTTCATGATCGGCACGGCCGCGCGCGTGGCGTGGAAGGCCGAGGTCAGGTTGATGGCGATGATCTGGTCCCACTTCTCGATCGGGAAGTCCTCGATCGGCGAGACGTGCTGGACGCCGGCGTTGTTGACCAGGATGTCCAGCCGCCCGAGCTCGGCCTTGGCGTAGGCGACCATGTCGGCGATCTCGGCCGGCTTGGTCATGTCCGCCCCGTGGTAGCGCACCTTCACCCCGGCCTTCGCCTCCAGCGCGGCGCGGTCGGCCTCGATCTTCGCCGGGTCGCCCAGGCCGTTCAGCACCACGGCGACGCCCTCGGCCGCCAGGGCGTGCGCGAGCGCCTGGCCGATGCCGCTGGTGGAGCCGGTGACGACGGCGGCCTGGCCGGCGAGGGCGTAGAGTGAAGGCATGGCGCTTGATCCCTTGTGTTGCGCTGCAACATGGAGCCCCGCAGATACGCCCCCTGGCGCCGCAGCGCAACGCACGGAAGTCGCTGTCGGGCCGCCCCGATGGACAGGCGCCGGCGCCTGGGCCACGCTTGGCCCATCGCCCACGGGGGACGACCCGAGATGCGCCCGCTCCTGATCCTCGCCAGCCTCCTGGCCCTGGCCGCCTGCAGCCTGCCGGCCGCCGACAAGGAGAGCGACGCCGACGCCCGCGCCCTGTTCGAGGAGATCCGCACCGGCGCCGACCTCGCCCAGGACCCGCACCTGGCGCCCGAGCTGAAGACCCCTGACGCCCTGGCCCAGCTCGCGGCGGTCAGGAACCTGCTGCCGCCGGGCGCCCCGACCAAGGTCGAGAACCGCTCGTGGAACTACCAGACGACCAACGACGGCTCGGTGGCGATGCTGGTGCACGCCTACGTCTATCCGGGCCACACGGTCCTGGCCGAGACGGTGCTGCACAAGAGCCCCGGCCAGAAGACCTGGTCCATCGCCGGCTTCCACGTCCACCTCGACTCCCCGCCCGGCGACAACCGCGCCCCGGTGACCGTGGACGGCCCGCCCGGGACGAAGACGTGAGCGCAGCGCCGACAAACTTGCGTGCAGGCGGCTACTGGCTCGCCATGCTGCTGGCCCTGGCGGCCTCGGTGGCCATTGCCGGACGCTACGCGCCGAAGGCCTTGTTCTTCACCTGGCTGGTGTTCGCCATGAACGACACCGGCGAGCCGCTGTGGAAAGTCCTCCTGCTTCAGGCTCGGTTCCTGGCGCCCCTCGCCCTGCTCGCGGGCGGCGCGGCGGCGGCCATCGCCGGCCTGAGACGCCCGACCGCGCGCCTCGGCGGCCTTGCGGTGGTCCTGCCGGCCTTCGCCCTCGGGGTCGCCGTGTTCCTCTCCGGAGCCTGGTGATCTGCGCCGGTGAGGCGCCTCAGGTCCGCACCCTACCGGATCGCCGGCAGGTCCGAGCTCCAGCCGTCCACCGCCACGCGCCACTTCCCGTCGGCGTCGTGGTGGTAGATGTTGATCCCCTTGCCCTTGTCGGTGGTCACTGCGCCGGTCTTCTTGTCGGTGTCGGTGGAGACGTAGGTGTAGCGCTCGAAGGCCCAGTCGCCGGCGACGGTGACGCCGAGCGAGGTCTTCTCCCACCTGGCCCGGTAGCCGCCGAAGTAGGCGGCGACCCAGCGGCGCACGGCGTCCTTGCCGACGATCTCGGGCTCGTGCGGCGCCTGGTAGACGACGTTGTCGGTCAGGTCCCCCATCAGGGTCTCGACGTCGTTGCTGTTGATCGCCGCCACGTAGCCGCCGTGGGCCGCCGCCTCGATCGCCTTGGCGTCGGGCGCCGCGGGCGGCGCGGCCGGCTTGGCGCAGGCGCCCAGCGCGAGCGCCAGTCCGAGGGCGGTCATCGTCAGGGTCGGTCTCATGGCGTCGGCTCCTCCGTCGAGCTTGACCTTATGGAGCGGCCCTCGCACCGACAATGGCCCTCGCCTGCGGGCCAGGAGGGCGTAAGCTCCAAAGGCGGGCGGTGCAGGAGGACGAAGGCCATGTTCGAGCTCGAAGCGTTCATCGAGGACTGCCTGCGGCTCTCGCGCGAGCCGCATGCGCCGCGGCGCGTGCTGGAACGGATGCGCGAGGCGATGGCGGACACCGCTTCGGTGGCGAAGGGGGTGACGCCGCTGGACGCCAAGGTCGGCGTGCTCGACGCGCCGCTCTACCGCTCGCCGGAGCTGACGGTGCTGAACGTCACCCTGCGGCCGGGGATCCTCAGCATCGCCCACGACCATCGCATGTGGGCGGTGATCGGCATCTACGCCGGCGAGGAGATCAACACCTTCTACCGCCGCCAGGACGACGGGTCCCTGGAAGAGGCGAACCACAGGACGATCCACGCCGGCGAGTCGATGCTGCTCGGCGAGGACGTCATCCACGCCATCGAGAACCCGCTGCCGACGCCCACGCTGGGCCTGCACGTCTACGGCGGCGACCTGCTGGGCGGCGCGGGGCGCCGCATGTGGGATCCGCAAGGCAAGGCCGAGCACGCCTACGAAACGCAGCAGTTCTACCGCTGGAGCCGCGAGAAGGCCGAGGCGCGCAAGGCCGCCGCCGCGGGCTGACGCCCCGCCCTGCCCTCAGTGGGCGGCGACCATGCGGGCCACCAGCGGGTGGGGCTCGATGTCGCCGCGACGGGTCCTGACCGCCTCGAACGCCCGGTCCGTCGCCGTCAGCACGTCGCCCACGTCGTCCAGGGTGTGCGCCGCGCAGAAGAACATGTTGTGGTACGGGTGCAGGTAGGCGCCGTGCTTGAGCGCCTCCGACGTCCAGGCGTAGCCGAGCCGGAAATCGGCATCGTCCTCGAAGAAGATCTGCGGCATCTGCACCGGGCCGGTCTGCCTCAGGGTGAAGCCGTGGCTGGCCGCCTGCTGCTGCAGGCCGTCGCGCAGGCGCTGGCCGGCGGCGATGGTGCGCTCCAGGTAGTCGCTCTGCCGGATGTGCTTCAGCGTCTCGACGCCGGCGGCCATGGCGGTGGCGGCGAACCAGAACGAGCCCGTCACGAACACCTTCTCGGCCCCCTCGCGGGCGGTGTCGGAACCCAGCACCGCCGAGATCGGGTAGCCGTTGGCGAAGCACTTGCCCCAGGCGGTGAGGTCGGGGCGCACGCCGAACTGTTCCCAGGTGCAGTCGCGGGCGATGCGGAAGCCGGCGCGCACCTCGTCGACGATCAGCAGGGCGCCGTGCTCGTCGGCCAGGCGGCGGGCGGCGATCGCGAACCGGCGGTTCGGCTCGGCCTGGTCGTGG
Organism: Caulobacteraceae bacterium; assembly: GCA_035549595.1. Lineage (GTDB taxonomy): Bacteria > Pseudomonadota > Alphaproteobacteria > Caulobacterales > Caulobacteraceae > Acaudatibacter. The sequence goes on along the minus strand of DASZQQ010000114.1, from coordinate 13,360 downwards.
AAGGCCTCGTGCAGGAAAGGCGCGGCGATCACGGCGGCGACGTCGCCGGCGTTGGCCTTCAGCGCGTCCTCCAGGCTCTGGGGGTCGTTGTAGTCGTAGTAGACGATGTGGGCCCGGTCCTCGGGCAGGACCCCAATCGGGTTCGGCGTGCACCAGGCTGCGGCGCCGTGGTAGGCGCCCTTGGCGTAGAGCAGCTTGCGGCGCCGGGTCTTGGCGCGGGCGACGGTCACCGCGATGCTGGTCGCGTCGGTGCCGTTCTTGCAGAAGATCGCCCAGTCCGCGTGGCTGACCATCGACACCAGCGCTTCGGCCAGGTCGACCATCACCTCGCCCGGACCGGTCATCGCATCGCCGCGCGCCTGCTGCGCCGCCGCCGCCTCCTCCACCGGTTCGAAGCCGTAGCCGAGCAGGTTGGGCCCGTAGGCGCACATCAGGTCGACGTATTCGTTGCCGTCGACGTCCCACAGCCGCCCGCCCTTGGCGCGCGAGAAGAACTGCGGGAAGTCGGCGGGCAGCATGCCCGTGGCCTGGTGGCCGTACATCCCCCGCGGGATCACCTGCCGCGCCCGCTCCTTGAGCTGCTTGTCGCGGGTGTTGCTCCAGACCACTGCCGTTCTCCCTGACCTGTCCGCCGTCCGTCGATTGAACGGGCCAGGGCGCGGACGGTCAATGCGTGAGTCTCAAGGCCTCGTGGTCAGCGCAGCGCCATCACCTGCGCCATGCGGGAGAGGGCGGCGATCATCGGGTCGCGGAGGCGCGCCTCGACGCCCTCGTCGGCCAGGGCCCGGGACATGGCGCCGATCCACTGCGCGGCCGTTTCCCGCGTGACCGGGACGGCCGCGTGGGCGGACATCATGCAGACGCCGGGGCGCTGCTCGAACCAGTCGCGCGGCCCGCCGAGCCAGGCGGTGAGGAAGCCCGCCAGGGAGGCGCGCATCGGATCGAGTTCGGGCGCGTGCAGGGCCCGAAGCGGGGCGAACTCGCCTTCGCCGTCCATCAGGTCATAGAAGCGGTCGACCACGCGACGGACGACGGCGGCGCCGCCGATCTGGTCGAAGGGGGTCTCTTGCGGGCGGTCGAGGACGTCGGCGGTCATGGCCCTGCAGTGGCCGGGCGCGCCGATCGGCCGCCTTGATCTGGATCATGGCGGCGCTAGAGCCTTCCCCGGTCAGGTCGGATCGACCTGACCGGGACAAGAAGGCTCGATTCCTGGAGTTTGAGCGCCTCCTGATCGCCAAACCGGTTCCCACTTTGGCGGGAGGCGCTCAGAACAGCACCCGCGGGTTCATGATCCGCTTCGGGTCCAGAGCGGCCCGGACCGCGCGCAGGGCGGTCAGTTCGGCGGCGCTCTTGTAGCGGGCGGCCTCCTCGGTTTTCATCGTGCCCAGGCCGTGCTCGGCGCTGATCGAGCCGCCCAGGCTCATGACCAGGCCGTGGACGATCTCGGCCCCGGTGTCGCGCAGGGCGTTGTGCAGCGTCGGGTCGCCGCCCGGCGCGGCCAGCACGTCGTAGTGGATGTTGCCGTCGCCGACGTGGCCGAAGGCGTCGATGCGCACGCCGGGGAAGCGCCCCTCCAGGGTGCGGCCGGCAGCGTCGAGAAAGTCGGCGATGCGCGAGACCGGCACCGAGACGTCGTGCTTCCAGGCCGGCCCTTCGGCCTTCTGCGCCGCCGACTGGCCCTCGCGCACGGCCCAGAAGGCGGCGGCCTGCGTCTGGCTCTGGGCGACGGCCGCGTCGCTGATCAGGCCCGCCTCGAGCGCCGCCGTCAGCAGCCGCTCCAGCGAGGCCTCGGCCGCGCCCGGCTCGCCGCTGGCGATCTCGATCAGGGCCAGCCACGGCGGGTCGGTGTCGAGCGGCGCGCGCACGCCCGGGAGGTTCTTGACCGCGAGCTGGACGCCGAGCCGGCTGACGAGCTCGAAGGCCTCGACGGCCCCGCCGGTCTCGGCCTTGGCCCTGGCCAGCAGCTCGATGGCGTCGTGGGAGCTCTCCAGCCCGACGAAGGCCACCGCCCGCGAGGCCAGGATCGGGAACAGCTTCAGCGCCGCGGCGGTGACGACCCCCAAGGTGCCCTCGGCGCCGATGAAGAGCTGCTTGAAGTCGTAGCCGGTGTTGTCCTTGCGCAGGCGCTTCAGGCCATTCCAGACCTCGCCGTTGGGCAGCACGGCCTCGAGGCCCAGCACCAGGTCGCGCATGGTCCCGTAGCGCAGCACCGCCGTGCCGCCGGCGTTGGTGGAGACGAGGCCGCCGATCGTCGCCGAGCCTTCGGAGGCGAGGCTCAAGGGAAAGCGCCGCCGCGCCGCCAGCGCCGCCTCGTGCGCCGCGGCCAGGGTGACGCCGGCCTCGACCACCATGACGTCGTCGAGAGGCGTGACGTCGCGCACCTGGCGCAGGCGCTCGGTGGAGAGCAGGATCTCGCCCTGCGGGATCTGGCCGCCGACGAGACCGGTGTTGCCGCCCTGGGGCACCACCGCCACCGCGGCCTCGGCGCAGACGCCGATCACGGCGGCCACCTCGCGCGTGGTCTTCGGCAGGGCCAGCAGCGGCGTCGTCCCGCTCCAGCGGTCGCGCCATTCCACGAGCTTGGGCGCGAGACGCTCCGGATCCTCGCTCCAGCCGCCCTCGCCGAGCACGGCCTTCAGCCGCGAGATCACGTCGGCGGGAACGGGGATGGTCATCGGCCGAGCATAGCGGGATCGCGTCCCGGAACCCATGCTCTCGAATGCCCCTACCCCACGTGCCCCGCCGCGCGGCGCAGGCGGTCGTTGATGGCTTCGCCGAGGCCGCCCTCGGGGATCGGGGCGACGGCGATGGCGGCGGGCTTCAGGGCGTCGGCGGCGCGGAGCATGGCGAAGAGGTTGGCCGCGGCTTCGCGAAGGTCGCCGGAGGGGCTGAGGTTCAGGACGCGGTCGCCGGCCGGGGCCGGACCGAAGGCGAGGAACGCCTCCCCCGGCCGCGGCGCCGTTGCGCCCAGGCGCACCGGCGCTGCGGGGGCGTAGTGGCGGGTCAGGCGCCCCGGCGAGCGCCTGGCGTCCGCCTCGGCCTCGGCCAGCGGGCCGACCACGGCTTCGAGCTCGCCGCGCGTCACCGCGCCTGGGCGCAGGAGGCGCACGGGGCCGCCCAGGACCGAGACCACGGTGGACTCCAGGCCGACGGCGCAGGGGCCGCCGTCCAGGGCAGCCGCCGCCGACGCACCGGTCTCGGCGACCGCGTCGGCGAAGGGGGTGGGGCTGGGCCGGCCGGAGCGGTTGGCGCTGGGGGCGACCACCGGGCCGCCGAAGGCGCGCAGAATCTCCTGCGCCAGGGGATGCGCCGGCGCGCGCACGGCCACCGTGTCGAGGCCGGCGCGGGCGAGGTCGCAGACCGGCCCGTCGGGGCGGACGGGAACGACGATCGTCAGCGGCCCCGGCCAGAAGGCGGCGGCGAGGGCGCGGGCGCGGTCGTCGAAGGCGGCCAGGCGCTCGGCGGCGGCCAGGTCGACGACATGGGCGATCAGCGGATTGAACCGCGGCCGGCCCTTGGCTTCGAAGATCGACGCCACGGCCGTCGGGTTCGAGGCGTCGGCCGCAAGGCCGTAGACGGTCTCGGTGGGCAGCAGGACGAGGCGCCCGGCGCGGAGCGCGGCGACGGCCGCCTCTACGGTGTCCGGGTGGCGGTGAGCGCGATGGTCACCGTCACCGCCGCCGGGATCGTCTCCACGTTCCGCCATTGGCCCTGTCCGACCCCGAACGCCAGGCGGTTGAGCGCGACGTTCGCGGTCATCTTCGCCGTCCGCCCGGTGATGGCGAGGGTGAACGGCAGAGTCAAAGGCTTGGCGACGCCGCGCATCGTCAGCACGCCGATCGCCTCGTAGCGGCCGCCGCCGAGGTCGCGGAACTGGCGGGCGACGAAGGTGGCGCTGCGGTAGCGCGCCGCGTCCAGGAAGTCAGCGCTCGGGATAGCTTGGTCGCGGTCCTTGTCGCCGCTGGCGGCCGAGGCGGTGTCGATGGTGGCGGTGACCGACGAGCCGGCCAGGTCCTTCGGATCGAAGCGGATGTCGGCGCTCCAGCGGGCGAAGGCGCCCTGGAAGGCCTCGCCGCCGAAGCTCGAGGCGAAGCCGACGCGGGAGGCCGCGTGGTCCACCGTCCAGGCCGGCGCAGCGAGGGCGGCGGCGGGCAGGAAGGCGGCAGCCACGGCGGCGGCGGCGAGGCGAAGGACGGTCATGCGGCGCGCGCTCCGATGAACGGGACCATGCGGGCCAGAACGCCGTCGCGGCGGACGAACTGGTGCATCAGCGCGGCCCCGACGTGCAGGACGATCAGGCCGTAGGCGGCCTTGGCCAAGAGGTGGTGGCTGAACTCGAAGACCTCGTGCGCCTGGCGCATCTGCGGCTGCGGCAGGCTGGCCAGGTAGTCGATCGTCGGCCATTGCACGAGGCCGTAGAGGGTGACCGGAAAGGCGTGGATCAGGCGGCTGGCCGAGACCATGGCCCAGCCGGTCAGCGGCAGGCCCAGCATCAGGGCGTAGAGCAGGACGTGGACCGCCTGAGCCAGACGGCGCTCCCACGGCGCGCCGACCGGCGCCATCGGCGGCGGCCTGCGCACGAAGCGCCAGGCGATGCGGACCAGGGTCAGGATGAGCACGGTGATGCCGATCGACTTGTGCAGCTGGGTCGGGGCGACCTGCTCGATGCGCGGCAGGGTGTCGAACCACCAGGCCAGGCCGATGTTGGTCAGGATGAGGGCCGCGATCAGCCAGTGCAGCACGATCGCGACGGCGGAATAGCGGGCTGGGCTGACACTCACTTGCGGTCGAACTCCGCTTCGATGATCAGGGTGACGTCGTCGCCCACGATGCCGTTGTTCAGGAAGTCCGAGCCGAAGTCTGACCGCTTGATGTGCGCGGTGGCGCTGAAGCCGGCGATGGCGCGGAACGGCGGCAGCAAATCGCGCCCGACGCCGTTGAAGGTCACGTCGAAGGTCACCGGCCGGGTCACGCCGCGGATGGTCAGGTCGCCGGTCATCGTCCCGGCGTTCCCCTCGCCCTTGTGGATCGCGGTCGAGGCGAAGGTGATCTTCGGAAACTTCGTCGCCGCCAGGAAGCGCTCGGCGAATTCGGCCGAATAGTCGGCGCCCACGTCCATCGACGTCGCGTCGACGCTGGCGGTGACCCGGGCGGCCTCGGGACGGGCCGGGTCGTAGCTGAAGGTCGCGTCCATGACGTCGAAGCGCGAGGTGTAGAGCGAGACGCCCATGTGCTCGACCTTGGCCAGGACGCTGGAATGCTTTCGGTCGAGGGCGTAGGTCCCGCCGCCGAGGTCGGCGACGTTCTTCGACGCGGCCAGGGCGGACCCCGGCAGGAAAGCGGCCAGGACGAGGACCAGGAACGGGCCGGCGCGGCGCGGTTGCATGCCGGTATGACTCCAACGGTGACGGGCAAGGTTGCGGTTGCCCGAACTAGGTGACGCTTTTTCGACGCGGAACCTTCCCGCCCTCACGAACCCGTGAAGACGTGTCCGCCGCAGGAAATGGGCAGGCCGGACGCTAGGGAAGCGCCCTCGCCCATCGACCGCGGCGCATTTTGCTCTAGATAGGACCAAACCCGAAGAGGACCCGAGATCCATGACCTACAAGGCGCCCGTGCGCGACCTGATCTTCGCCCTGAACGAGGCGGCGGACTTCGGCCGGCTGTCGAGCGCCTTCCCGGGGGCGGACGCCGAGACCGTCGAGGCGGTGCTGGAGGCGTCCGGCGCCTTCGCCGCCGAGGTGCTGGCCCCGCTGAACCGCATCGGCGACCGCGAGGGGGCCAAGTTCGAGAACGGCCAGGTGCGCGCCGCGCCGGGCTTCGCCGACGCCTACAAGGCCTTCGCCGACGGCGGCTGGAACAGCCTCTCCGCCGCGCCCGACCACGGCGGTCAGGGCCTGCCCCGGGCGCTGGAGATCGGCGTCTTCGAGATGGTGCAGGCGGCCAACATGGCCTTCGGCCTCTGCCCGATGCTGACGCAAGGGGCCATCGAGGCCCTCGCCCAGCACGGCTCGCCCCGCCAGAAGGCGCTCTACCTGCCCAAGCTGGTCTCCGGCGAATGGACCGGGACCATGAACCTCACCGAGCCGCAGTCGGGCTCGGACCTCGGCGCCATCACCACCCGCGCCACGCCGGACGGACAGGGCGGCTACACCCTCGACGGCCAGAAGATCTTCATCACCTGGGGCGACCACGACGCGACGGACAACATCGTCCACCTGGTGCTGGCGCGCCTGCCCGACGCCCCGCCCGGCTCGCGCGGCCTGTCGCTGTTCCTGGCCTCCAAGCGCCATGTCGCCGACGACGGCAGCCTCGGCGCCGCCAACGGCGTGCGGCCCGGCTCGATCGAGCACAAGCTGGGCGTCCATGCCTCGCCGACCTGCGTGATGCTGTTCGAGGGGGCCAGGGCCGAGCTGGTCGGCGCGCCGAACCAGGGCCTGGCGAACATGTTCGTGATGATGAACGCCGCGCGCCTGCACGTGGGCGTCCAGGGCGTCGCCATCGCCGAGCGCGCCTACCAGCAGGCGCTGGCCTATTCGCTGGAGCGCAAGCAGGGCCGCTCGGCCTGGACCGGCGCCTATCCCTCGCGCCTGTTCGACCATCCGGACGTGCGCCGCACGCTGATGCTGATGAAGGCCAAGATCAACGCGGCGCGGGCGATCTGCCTGGCGACGGCGGTCGCCGCCGACCTCGCCAACGTCTCCGGCAACCCGGTCGACCGCGACTCCGCGCGCTTCCGCCAGGAGCTGCTGACCCCGATCGCCAAGGCCTGGTCCACCGACGTCGGCGTCGAGGTCGCCTCGGCCGGCCTGCAGATTCACGGCGGCATGGGCTTCATCGAGGAGACCGGCGCGGCCCAGCACTACCGCGACGCCCGCATCCTGCCGATCTACGAAGGCACCAACGGCATCCAGGCGATCGACCTGATGGGCCGCAAGCTGGCGCTGAACAAGGGCCAGGCGGTGCGCGAGCTGGTCGCCGACATCTTCCCGACCGCCGCGGCGCTGAAGAGCGCTGACGACGCCTGGCTGCACACCGTGGGCGCCCACCTGGAGGCGGGCCTGGCCTCGGTCCAGGCGGCCACCGGCTGGCTGATCGAACGCCGCGGCCACGCCCAGCCGGACGCGCTGGCCGGCGCGACGCCGTACCTGAAGCTGCTGGGCGACGTGGTCGGCGGCTGGATGCTGGGCAGGGAAGCGCTGGCCGCCTCGGCCAGGCTCGCCGCCGGCGAGGGCCCGCAGGACTACTACCGCACCAAGATCGGCCTCGCCCGCGTGTTCGCCGAACAGGTCCTGGCCCAGGCCCCCGGCCTGACCCAGGCGGTGACGCAGGGCTCCGTCGACCTCTTCCGCGCCTCGCCCGAGGCGTTGGGGGCGTAGGCGGTCCCATCGAGGCGCGATCGGCTCAGTCGGGCCGGCGCGCCCCGTGCCGCACTTCGAGGATGATTACGTCCGAACCCCTGAGCCGGTACCGGATCAGGTAGGGCCAGATGATCGTGAGTTCCCGCCGTCCGCCGCCGATCGGCCGTCCGCGCTGCTCCTCGGTCGCCAGGTTCGCGGCGGCCTGGCGAATGCGATCCGCCATCCGCGCGGCGGCCTGCGGTCTGAACTCGCGTATGTAGGCGAAGATCCGGTGCAGATCCCGCAGCGCGCCGCGGGTCCAGATTACTTCAGCCACGCGGCCGGCATCGGTTCTTCGTCGGGCGTGCCGATCTTGGCGAGCCACTCCGCCACCGCGGCGTGCGGGACCAGTCGGCCCTGGGCGATGTCCGCTTCGGCCTCGGCCTCACGGCGCGCCTCGAACTCGGCGTCGACCTCGTCGAAGATGGACGGTTCCGGGTCGATCATACTCGAACCCTACCACACCGTGTACGAAAAGGGAACGGCGTCCGCGACCGGCGGACGCCGCGCCTTCAGTCCTACAGCTGCGCCAGCATGTACTCGGCGGACGAAACCTTGAATTCGCCGCCCTGCTCGACGTTCAGCTCCTTCACGACGCCGTCCTTGACGACCATGGAGTAGCGCTGCGAGCGCTTGCCCATGCCGAAGCGCGTGCCATCGAGCTCCAGGCCGACCGCGGCGGTGAAGTCGCCGTTGCCGTCGGCCAGCATCAGGATGTCGTCGCCGACCCCCTGGTCCTCGCCCCAGGCCTTCATCACGAACACGTCGTTGACCGACACGCAGGCGATCACGTCGACGCCCTTGGCCTTCAGCTCGGCCGCGTGCTGCTTGAAGCCCGGCAGGTGCTTGGCCGAGCAGGTGGGGGTGAAGGCGCCCGGCAGGGCGAAGAGGCCGACCGTCTTCCCGGCGAAGAGTTCGCCCGTGGTGACGGGCTTGGGCGCGCCGTCGGCCCAGGTGGTCAGGGTGGCTTCCGGGATCTTGTCGCCGACTTTGATGGTCATCTTCGTGCTCTCCTCCGCATGGGCCGTCGACGGCAGATAGAGCGCCGGGCCTGCGGCGCCAAGCCGCAACCGGACGACGGGCTTGAAACGGCCGCCTTCGAACCCGATCATGAGGGCATGAGCGATGCGACCAGCTACCTCGGCGGCCGGGTGCTCGTGGCCATGCCCGGCATCGGCGATCCGAGGTTCGAGCGCGCCGTGATCTTCATGTGCGCGCACGACGCCGAGCACGGCATGGGCATCACCGTGAACCGGCCCGTCGACGGTCTGACCGTGGCCAAGCTGCTGGAGCGCCTGGGGGTGACCTGCGGCGCGGAGGCCTCGCAGGACCTCGTCCTGTTCGGCGGTCCGGTCGAGCGCGAGCGCGGCTTCGTGCTGCACACCGACGACTACGTGGGCGATGCGGCGAGCCTGACGGTTGCGCCGGGCCTTCGGCTCACGCTCACGCGCGACATCCTCGACGCCCTGGCCGGGACCCGGCCGCCTCCGCGCCGTGCGGCGATGGCCCTGGGCTACGCCGGCTGGGGCGCGGGCCAGCTCGAGGAGGAGCTGCGCCAGAACGTCTGGCTGACCTGCGATCCCGACGAGGAGCTGCTGTTCGGCGACGACCATGAGCACAAGTGGTCCCACGCCCTGGCCAAGATCGGCGTCTCCGCCGAACACCTCTCGGCCCAGGCCGGCCGGGCCTGACGGCCGGGGACATGTTCCGCAGGAACGTGTCCCCTCCAGATGGCCGCCCGAGCACGGGGACACGAACCCCGCCTGGGGCGGGGATCATGTCCCCAAGGTTCAGCCGCGCGCCTTCACCGGCGCCGCGCCGTCGGCGTAGCTTTCGTTGAGGTAGACCTCGGCCTCCTGCGGCGACAGGGCCGGGGCGTAGCCGAAGCCCTGGCCGTAGTCGCAGCCGACGTCCAGGAGGGCCTTGGCCATCACCGCGTTCTCGACGCCCTCTGCGACCACTTCCAGCGCCAGATCCTGGCCGAGCTTGATCACCGAGCGCACGATCTTGGCCGAGCCCTCGTTGGTGGCCATGGTGCGCACGAAGTAGCGGTCGATCTTCAGGGTGTCGAACGGCAGGCGCGTCAGGTAGCTGAGCGAGGAGAAGCCGGTGCCGAAGTCGTCGAGCGCCAGGCCCGCGCCGGCGTCTCGCAGGGCCCGGAGCGTCTGCGCGGCCTTGTCCGGGTCGCGCATGATGTCGCTCTCGGTGATCTCCAGCTTCAGCGCGCCCTTCGGCAGCTCGTACTTCTGCACCAGGCCCGCGACGTCCTCGATCAGGCCGGGGCGGTCGATCTCACCGGTCGAGAGGTTCACCGAGCAGGTCATGTGCTCCATGGCCGGGTGCGCCTTGCGCCAGGCCCCGAGCTGGCGGGCCGACTGGCGCATCATGTGCGCGCCCAGCTCGACCATCATGCCCATCTCGTCCATCAGGCCGAGGAAGTCGTCGGGCGCCAGGAAGCCGCGGCGCGGGTGGCGCCAGCGGGCCAGGGCCTCGAAGCCGGAAAGCTCGCCCGTCGAGAGCCGCACGATCGGCTGGAAGAAGGGCATGATCTCGCCGCGGCCGATGGCGCCGCGCAGGTCCGCCTCCAGGGCCAGGCGCGAGAGCCCGTCGCTCTCCAGCGCCCGGGCGTAGGCCGCGGGGGCGGCGCCCTTGCCCGAAGCCTTGGCCGCCTCGACGGCGAGTTCGGCCCGGCGCAGCAGTTCGGCCGCCTCCTGCGCGTCGTCGCCGCCCTGGGCGCGCACGGCGCCGATGGCGAGGGTGGGCAGGATGTCGAAGCCGGCGATGCGGAGCGGCTGCTCCAGCGCCCGGCGCAGGGTGTCGGCGTGGCCGTTGGCGGTGGCCGGCAGCAGGACGGCGAACTCGTCCTCGCCGATGCGGGCCATCACCGCCTGCTGCGGGAAGGCGGCGGCGAGGCGCGATCCCAGCGCGGCCAGCACCAGGTCGGCGCGCTCGTGGCCCAGGGCCTCGTTCAGGCGGCGAAGGCGGTTGAGGTCGGCGACGACCAGCTCGAACTCGCCCGCCTCCATCAGCCGCTCGCGGGCGCGGGCGACGAACGAGCGGCGGTCCAGGAGGCCGGTCAGCGGATCGGCCTCGGAGCCGACGAAGCGGGTCTCGCGGGCGGCGACGCCGGCGGCGCGAAGGCCGCCTTCCTCGAGCCAGATCCCGCGCCACAGGCACGCCTCGGCCCCGCGCATGCGCACGCGCGCGCCGATCTCGACGCCGGGCTCGCGCACCTTCAGCAGGTCTTCCACGCCGGCGCGGTCCTGCGGCAGGACGAGGGCGCGGATCGCGGCCGAGGAGCATTCAGGAGCGAGCGGGCCGAGCCCCAGGGCGCGCGAGGCGCCGGTCAGCCGCAGGCGGTCCTTCTCCGGCTCCCACAGCCACAGCGCGACATCGGCCGCGCCCAGGGCTTCGAGCACCGTCGTCGTATCCCACGCCAGGGCAGACGCCTTCGCCATACGGCCTTCCCGCGAACTCAGACGAGCACGTCCTCGTGTCTTTGCTCGCTGGCGGGGGCCGGCGAGATCATTCCGAACAGCAGATGATCTCGCCAGATACCGTTAATTCTCAGATAAGCCCGGGCCAGTCCCTCGTGCTTGAAGCCGGCCTTGGCGAGCACGCCCTTGGACGGCTCGTTGGTCGGGATGCAGGCGGCCTCGAGCCGGTGCAGGCCCAGGCGATAGAAGGCGAAGTCGGCGACGGCGCGGACCGCGGCCGTGGTGTAGCCGCGGCGCGTGAAGGGCTGGCCGATCCAGTAGCCGATCGAGCCCATCTGGGCGACGCCGCGGCGCACGTTGGAAAGCGTGATGCCGCCGACCATCGCCCCGTCCTCCTGGCGGAAGACGAGGAACGGATAGGCCAGGCCCCGCTCCAGGTCGTGGGCGTAGGCGGTCAGCCTGCGACGATAGGCGCTGCGGGTCAGGTCGTCGGCCGGCCAGGTCGGCTCCCAGGGCTGCAGGAACTCGCGCGAGCGGCTGCGCAGGTCGGCCCATTCGGCGAAGTCGCCGGCCCGGTGCGGCCGCAGCCGCACGCCCTCGCCTTCCAGGCGCAGGTCATGGTCGAGGGCGATCCAGTCGAGGAGAGCCATGACGCCTATCCTTGCCCCGATCCCGCGGTTTGGCCAAGCGCGCAAAATGGGGAGTCGGGGGCGGCGCGCCCGCCGCGCGCGTTCTGCGAAGCCGCGCCGGAGGCGAGGCCGTATTTCAACGCAGAGGGCGCAGAGAAGGCGCAGAGCGCGCAGAGGGTCCGAGCGCCTCCGCGACCTCCGCGCCTTCTCTGCGTTCTCTGCGTTAAGATGCCCAAGATGCAACCGCCCGAGCTTCGAAAGGACCGCGCTGCGCGCAGCCCCTCCCCGCATGGGCCGTCAGGCGAAGAGGGTCGACCGGAAGTGTTCGGCGGCGCCGGCGGCGGCCTTGGGGCCGAGGACGCTGACCGCGCAGCGGCCGGGCGCGGTGAGGCGCTCGGCGATGCGGGCGACGTCGGCGGGGCCGACGGCGTCGATGGCCGCGGCGATCTCGGCCGGGGGCATCAGGCGGCCGAACGACAGGTGCTGGGCGGCGGCCTGTTCGGCGCGGGTCAGGAGCGACTCGCGGCCCATGAACACGAACGCCTTCAGCTGCGCCTTGGCCCTGGCGAGCTCGTCCGAGGTCAGATCCTCGCGCACGGCCTTGACCTGGTCGGCCGCGACCTGGGCCAGGCGCGCGGCGTTGGCCGCCTCGCAGCCGGCGTAGATGCCCATCACGCCGGCGTCGGCGTAGACCTCGGAATAGGCGTCGATGGCGTAGGCCAGGCCCAGCCGTTCGCGCGCTTCCTGAAAGAGGCGCGAGGACATGCCCCCGCCCAGGGCCTCGACGAAGACGCGCAGGGCGAAGTGGTCTGGGTCGGTGATTCCCGGGGCGGGCAGCAGGAACACCACGTGCGCCTGTTCCAGGCGGCGGGTCTCCAGCGCCGGGCCGCCGGTGAAGTCGGCCGCGGCCGGCTCGGCGGCCGGCGGGGCCGCCGCCGCGCCGAACAGGCGCTCGGCCAGCGCCAGCAGCTCGTCCTCGTCGACCGCGCCGGCGGCGCTGACGACGAGGCGGTCGGGGGCGTAGAGGCGCGCGCGCCAGTCCTCCAGGGCCTGGGGCGTGGCCGGCTCGAGGGCCTTGGGCGTGCCCAGGATCGGCCGGCCGATCGGCTGGCCGGCGAAGGCCGCCTGCTGGGCCAGTTCGAACACCTGGTCGTCGGGGGTGTCGGCGGCCTCCGCGATCTCCTGGGCGACGACGTGCTTCTCGCGGGCGAGGTCTCCGGCGTCGAGAGTGGGCCGCTGCACGAGGTCGGCGACGACCTCCATGCCGAGGGCCAGGCCCCCCTTCAGCGCCCGGACCTGGAAGCTGGTGCGCTCGTGCCCGGTGGCGGCGTTGATCTGGCCGCCGGCGGCCTCGATCACCTCGACGATGTCCCGCGCCGAGCGCCCGGCGGCGCCCTTGAACACCATGTGCTCCAGCAGGTGCGACCAGCCGCTGCGGGCCTCGTCCTCCCAGCGCGAGCCGCGCCCGGCGACGACGCTGAGGGCCAGGGTCTCGAACCCCGGGGCCGCGTCGCAGATCAGGGTGACGCCGTTGGCCAGCCGGTGGGTGCGCGGCTCGCTCACGCGGCGACGAATTCCCTCACATAGGCCTTCACCGCGGCGGCGTCGGCCGGCAGGTGGTCGAAGCGCTCCTCGCGCTCGGCGAGGCCGCGGGCGGCGGCCGGGGCGGTCGGCGCGACGCCCGTGGCCGCCAGCACCTCGTCCGGGAACTTGGCGGCGTGGGCGGTGGAGAGCACGACGAGGGGCGTCGTCGGATGCGGCGAGCCCAGCCGCCTGGCCGCGGCCAGGGCGACGGCGGTGTGGGTGTCCACCAGCTCGCCGGTCTCGTTCAGCGTCGAGAGGATGGTGCGCGAGGTCTCCGCCTCGCTGACCGCCGCGCCCCGGAACAAAGCCC
>DASZQQ010000113.1:0-22351 GCA_035549595.1 Caulobacteraceae bacterium | reverse complement strand
GACTTTCATCCCTCCCCTTTGCGGCAGGCCTTGGCCGAGGGCGGGCGGAGCGTCTGCGGCCTGCGGGACAGAGGACCGGGTGACCTCTGGCGTCCCTTCTCCCCACGCGGGAGAAGGTGGCGGCGAAGCCGTCGGATGAGGGGGCCCTCCGGCGTGGGCCGCCGAGCTGACCTGCGGTTCGGCCAGGAGGTCTGCCGGAAAATCAGCGTCTTGGTCGATCTCGGCAAGCGCTGAGAGGCCAGGGGGCCCCCTCATCCGTCGCCTGCGGCGACACCTTCTCCCGCGTGGGGCGAAGGGCGCCCAGAGGTCGCCTCGCCAAGTCCTTCGGCGTCTTGCGGGCCGTCACATATGCGATGGTCCTCCCCACAGGGGGGGAGGGAGAGGTGGGGTCACTGCGCCCGCGGGCGGAACTCCATGATCCAGTTGGTCTCCCACTCGCGGCCGTCGAGGGAGAAGGCCTGTTCCCAGCGCGGGCCGCCGTGGGGGCCGCGCTTGAGCCACAGGAAGCGCACGGCGACGAAGCGGCCGTCGTCCAGGTCCTCGCCGAAGAACTCGCCGCGGTCGCCCATGAAGCCGCCGTGCACCGGCGGCTGCAGGCGCCCGTCGCGGCTGTTGACCCAGTAGATCGACCAGCGCCGCTGCTCGACGTCGAACAGGCGCACGGTCATGCCGGAGAAGCCGCGGTCGGCGAACACGATCTCGTCGACGTTGGCGACGCCGCCCAGGGCGCGCTGCATGTGGCTGACGGCCGCGAACTCCTCCCAGTCGCGGCTGCCGCAGAAGCGCGCCTTCAGGCGCCGGTTCCTCAGCGTCCAGTCGCCGGCGAGGAAGTCGAAGTCGTCCGGCGCCCCGCGGGGCGGCTCGGCGAGGTCGGCGAAACGGATGGCGCCGGTGGTCATGGCCTGGGTCTCCAAACGCGGCCCTCAGGGAGGGCCTCTTTGGACTTCGCCGTTACGCCCGGGCCTTGTCAGGTCGCGTCAACTGCCACTTTCTTGCGCAAGGCAAAGGCTCAGCTCGCGCTCTCGGCGCTGTAGCGGGCGATGAGGCCGGTGCGGATGGCGTAGCGGTGCACGCCTGCGAACACCGCCCAGGCTCCGGCGAGGTAGAGGACGGCGAGGCCCGCGCCCGCCGCCAGTCGCCCCCAGGGCGCGGCGTGGCCGGCGACGATCGCGCGCATGCCCTCGAACACGTAGCTGGGCGGCATCGCCCGGCCGATCGCCTGCATCCACGGCGGCAGGGTCGAGAGCGGGTAGAAGACGCCCACGAACGGCGAGATCAGCGACGGGATCGGCCAGATCAGCCACTCCGAGGCCGGCCCGAACCTCAGCACGATCGCCGAGCCCAGGACGCCCAGCGCGATGCCGGTCAGGAACAGGGTCAGGACGAACGGGACGAGCGCGGCGCCGTAGGCGAGGAACGAAAGCCCGAAGACCCCGGTGGCCAGCGTCAGCATGGCGACGAGACCCAGGACGCTGGTGCAGACCCCGGTGATCACGAGCCCGCCCAGGTAGTCGGCCAGCGTCAGGGGCGTGGCGAAGAGGTTCAGGAAGTTGCGCGACCAGACGTCCTCGAAGAAGGCGGTCGTCACCCCCTGCATCACCCGGCCCAGGAAGTCCCACAGCAGCACCGCCCCCAGCAGCGCCGGCACGAAGTTGAAGCGCGGCCCGGTGACGGCGTTGAGGTAGCGGGTGATGAAGCCCCAGAGCACGATGTCGATGGCCACCCAGGCGATCATCGGCAGCAGGCGCGTCGGACTGCCGCGCAGCAGGTAGACCTGGCGCAGGACGATGGCGAAGACGCGGGAGGCCGAGACGCCGTTCACGCGGACGGCTCCGGACGCAGCTGCTCGTGCGCGACCTCGACGAACAGGTCCTCCAGGCTGGCCGCGCCATGCTCGGCCACCAGGGCCTGCGGCTCGCCGGAGAGCAGGATGCGACCGCGGGCCAGGAACAGGACCCGGCGGCAGACCTCCGCCACCTCGTACATGTTGTGGCTGGTCCAGAGCACGCCGCAGCCGGCGTCGGCGGCGAAGCCGGCGATCCGGGCGCGGATGTCGCGCGCCGTGGCCGGGTCGATCGAGGCAGTGGGCTCGTCGAGCAGCAGCAGCTTCGGCCGGTTCAGCATCGCCTTGGCGAGGGTCACCCGCGTCTGCTCGCCCGACGAGAGCACCCCGACCTTGGTGCGGCGATGCCTCTCGAGGTCGAAGGCCGAGACCAGTTCGTCGATGCGGCGGCCAAGGTCCTTCACGCCATAGATCAGGCCGAAGACGCGCAGGTTCTGCTCCACCGTCAGGTTGCCCGGCAGCGGCGCGTGGGCGGCGGCGAAGTTGGTGCAGGCGAGCGCGCGGCTCCTGTGGCGCCCCACGTCCTCGCCGGCGATGGCGATGCGGCCCGCGCTCGGCGCCAGCACGCCCAGGATCATGTTGATCGTGGTGCTCTTGCCCGCGCCGTTCGGGCCCACGAGGCCGACGATCTCGCCGGCCGCGACCTCGAACGAGATCCCGTCCACGGCGGTCAGGGCGCCGTAGGCCTTCTTCAGGCCTTGGACGACAAGGACGGGCGCGGCATCGGCCATTCCCCGTTCTTACGGGTTTGGCCGCGCGGGCGCGAGCCGCCGCCGCCGTCCGCGCCGGCCCTGTCGGCGGCCTGACGCCGCCTCAGTGGCGGTGATGATCGCCGTGCCAGTCGCCGTGATCGTGGCCGCCGTGATGGTCGCCGCGCCAGCCGCCGCCGTGATCCCAGCCGCCATGGCGGCCGTGATCCCAGTGGCCGTAGCGACGCTCATGCCAGTAGCCGTAGTGGCGCGGACCGTAGCGCCAGCCGTGCCAGCCCAGCGGGCCGCCCCAGCCGTAGCCGCGGCGCCAGCGGAAGCCGCACTGGTACCAGCCGGGGCCGTGCCAGCCGCCGTCGTACCAGCAGTAGTTCCGCCCGCCCCAGATGTACTGGACCGTCTGCAGCGTCGCGGCGTCGGAGCCGTCGAAGACCGCGGGCGTCGCCCGGACCGGGGTCTGAGCCGCCGCCGCGTGCGGCGCGGCGAGGATGGGAGCAGCCGCCAGGGCTGCGAGGATGAGGTTCGTGTTCATGGGCCTTGCCATGCTCCTGCGAGCGTCCGCTCGTCAGGCGGCAACGGCTGCGCGCCCCGACCGGTTCCGCCGTCGCGTCGGCGGACGGCGGCAGCGGGGCTATCCCCTTTGGCTCGAGCCGAGAGCGTCCTTGGCGCCAGTGTCCTGCAGGAAAGGACCGGGTGACCACTGGCGTCCCTTCTCCCCACGCGGGAGAAGGTGGCGGCGAAGCCGTCGGATGAGGGGGCCCTCCGAGGTTCGCCGTTGAGCGGATCTGCGGCTCAGCGAATGCATCGCCGGAAAATCAGTGCCTTAGTCGACTTCCGTACGCGCTGAGAAGTCCCGGGGCCCCCTCATCCGTCGCCTGCGGCGACACCTTCTCCCGCGTGGGGAGAAGGGCGCCCAGAGGTCGCCCAGCCAAACCCTTCGGCGTCCTGCCGACCGTTACGCCCATATGCGATAGCCCTGGGCAGCGCTCGCACCTGGGCGTGGCTCGCCGGTCAGGTCGCCGGCCGCCAGGCCCTGGTCTTGTCCAGCTGCTGCAGGTGCCAGTCGAGGTCGGCCGGATCGGGACGGCCGGAGCGGCGCCAGGCGGCCAGGATCTGCCACAGGGTGAAGACCAGCGCCCCCAGCCAGAGGCCGTCGAGGTCGGCAAGCTGCGCCTCGGGCAGTGGACGCGCCTCGAGGTATCCGTCGACCACGGCGTCGTGGTAGCCGCGCCGCGCGAAGGCGACGTCCGCCGCGGCGACGTCCAGGTGCGCCAGCTCGAAGTCGAGGACGCCGCAAAGGGCGCCGCGGCGCACGAGCAGGTTCCAGGGCGAGAAATCGCTGTGGATCGCCTGGCGCGGCACGCCGGCGAAGCGGCGCGGCAGGTCGCGCGCCTCGAACGCCGCCAGCATCGCCTCCAGGCGGGGCGCCGCCTCGGGCGCGGCCCGGCGAAGCTCGTCCAGCAGCGACGCGCGAGCGCCCTGGGTCGGCTCGGCGGCCTCGGCGAAGCTCGTCCAGCCGGGCCGCTGAGGCCGCTGCGGCAGGCGCTCGGCCACGGCGTGGAACCCGGCCAGCAGGCGTCCCAGGCGCCGGTAGCCGGCGTCGTCCACCGGACCCGGGGCCAGCTTGCGGCCCTCCAGGTGGCGCGTCAGCAGGAACAGCCCCTGCCCCACCCGCCTGGGCGGCGTCACGGCGATCGGGACCGGGACCCCAGCGGCGGCGAGGTCGGCCACCAGAGCCGCCTCCCAGGCCGCGGAGGCGTCCGCCTCGGCCGCGTCGGCGTAGCGCCTCAGCACGAAGACCTCCGCGCCCGAGGCGACCCTCCAGTGCGTGTCGGCGCGGCCGCCGATGCGCCGGATGCGGTCGGGCGAAACGCCGAAGGCGCGGACGACCTCGGCGAGCCGCTCGGCCACGAGCGCGCCTTAAGCCGCCAGCGCGGCCTTCACCGCCGCCACGCCCTCGCCGGCCTTGGCGCCGTCGGGGGCGCCGCCCTGGGCGAAGTCGGGCTTGCCGCCCGCGCCCTGGCCGCCCATCGCCGTCACCGCCGCGCGCGCCAGGGCGGCGGCGTCGAAGCGGCCGACGAGGTCGGGCGTCAGGGCCACGGCGATCGAGGCCTTGCCCTCGTTGACCACGGCGTAGGCGACGACGCCGCCCTGGCCGAGCCGCTTGCGCGCCTCGTCCACCAGCGGGCGCATGTCCTTGGGCGAGACGCCCTCGACGACGCGGCCGTCGAACTTGACCCCGGCGACCTCCTCGACGGCCGACGCCCCGCCCGAGCCGCCGCCGCCCAGCGCCAGCTGCTTGCGCGCCTCGGCGAGGTCGCGCTCGAGCTTCTTGACGTTGGCCTGCAGCGCCTCGACGCGGGCGGCCACCTCGGCCACCGGGACCTTGAAGCCTTCCGCGAGGCCCTTGGCCACCTGCGCCTGGTCGAGCAGCCAGCGCCGCGCCGGCTCGCCGGTCAGCGCCTCGATCCGGCGCACGCCCGCGGCGATGCCCTGTTCGGAGACGATCTTGAAGAGGGCGATGTCGCCCGTGCGCGCCACGTGGGTGCCGCCGCAGAGCTCGACCGAATAGGCGCCCTCGCCCTCCAGCGCCTTGCCGAGGGTCAGCACGCGGACGCTGTCGCCATACTTCTCGCCGAACAGGGCCACGGCCCCGGCCTCGATGGCGGCCTGGGGCGCCATCTCACGCGTGTCGGCGGCGATGTTCTGGCGGATGACCGCGTTGACCTCGGTCTCGATGCGGTCGATCTCGTCGGCCGTCAGCGGGCCGCCGTGGCTGAAGTCGAAGCGCATGCGATCGCCGTCGACCATCTGGCCCTTCTGGGCCACGTGCGGGCCCAGGACGTGCTTCAGCGCCGCGTGCGCCAGGTGGGCCGCGGAGTGGTTCAGGCGCGTGCGCGCCCGGCGCTCGGCGTCCACGGCCAGGCGCGCGCGCTGGCCGGTCTTCAGCGAGCCGGCGGTGATCTTCAGCACGTGGGCGAAGAGGTCGCCCGCCTCCTTCTGCACGTCGACGACCTCGGCGCGGCCGCCGTCCCACTCGATCTCGCCGCGGTCGCCGGCCTGGCCGCCGCTCTCGGCGTAGAACGGGGTGCGGTCGAAGAGGGCCATGACGGTCTGGCCGGCGCCCGCCTCGTCGGTCTCGGCGCCGTCGGCCACCAGGGCCAGGAGTTCGCCCGTGCCCTCGACGCTGTCGTAGCCGGTGAAGACGGTCGGCCCCAGGCGGTCGCGCAGGGCGAACCAGACGGCGCCCTGCGCCTGCTGGCCCGAGCCGGTCCAGTTCTCGCGCGCCATCTGGCGCTGGCGCTCCATGGCCGCGTCGAAGCCGACCAGGTCGACGGTGATGCCCTTGGCGCGGACCGCGTCCTGGGTCAGGTCCAGCGGGAAGCCGTAGGTGTCGTAGAGCTTGAACGCGGTCTCGCCGGAGAGGACGTCGCCGTCGCTCAGGGTCGCGGTCGCCTCGTCGAGCAGGGCCATGCCGCGGCCCAGGGTGCGGCGGAAGCGCTCCTCCTCCTGGCGCAGGGTCTCGACGATCACCGGCTCGGCGCGGCGCAGTTCCGGATAGGCCTCGCCCATCTGCGCCACCAGGGTCGGCGCCAGGCGGTGCATCAGCGGATCCTGCGCGCCCAGCAGGTGGGCGTGGCGCATGGCCCGGCGCATGATCCGGCGCAGCACGTAGCCGCGGCCCTCGTTCGAGGGCGTGACGCCGTCGGCAATCAGGAAGCTGGTCGAGCGCAGGTGGTCGGCGATGACCCGGTGCGAAGGCCCGTTCGAGCCGCCGCCGGCGCCGCCGACCAGGGCCTGGCTGGCCTCGATCAGGGTGCGGAAGAGGTCGATGTCGTAGTTGTCGTGCACGCCCTGCATCACCGCCGTCAGGCGCTCGATGCCCATGCCGGTGTCGATCGAGGGGCGCGGCAGGTCGACCCGGCGGCCGTCGGCGAACTGCTCGTACTGCATGAAGACGAGGTTCCAGATCTCGACGAACCGGTCGCCGTCCTGGTCGGGCGAGCCGGGCGGGCCGCCGGCGATGTGGGCGCCGTGGTCGTAGAAGATCTCCGAGCACGGGCCGCAGGGGCCGGTGTCACCCATGGACCAGAAGTTGTCGGACGAATCGATGCGGATGATCTTGTCGTCCGCCAGGCCGGCGATCTTGCGCCAGAGGCCCGCGGCCTCCTCGTCGGTGGCGTGCACCGTCACCAGCAGGCGCGCCGGATCGATGCCGAACTCCTTGGTGATCAGCTTCCAGGCCAGCTCGATCGCGCCGTCCTTGAAGTAGTCGCCGAACGAGAAGTTCCCCAGCATCTCGAAGAAGGTGTGGTGGCGCGCGGTGTAGCCGACGTTGTCCAGGTCGTTGTGCTTGCCGCCGGCGCGGACGCACTTCTGCGACGAGGCGGCGCGCGGGGCCGGCGGCGTCTCGGCGCCGGTGAAGATGTTCTTGAACGGCACCATGCCGGCGTTGACGAACAGCAAGGTGGGATCGCTCTGCGGCACCAGCGGCGCCGATTGGATCACGGCGTGGTCCGCCGCCCCGAAGTAGCTCAGGAACTCGCGGCGGATGTCGTTCAGGCTCGGCATCTTCAAATCACACGTCTGGCCGCGGACGGTGGTCCGGCCGCGGGTCTGAAGGAAGGAGCGCCCTCTACCATCTAGGCCGGACGCCACAAAGCGAAAGGGCGGGACGGGAGCGGCGCGACTTGGCCCGGGGCTGCAAGGTTCGAACCACGAAGCCGCTCAAGGGGGCGCGAAAAGGCTTCGGGTCCTTCCGGCAGCGCCGTGGCGAGGCGAGGCCGCATGGGGGGAACCACGAAAATGCACGAAAGGGCACGAAAAGGTTTCTTCCGGCCGCGCTGTGGCGCGGCGATGTCGCAGTGAAGGAACCACGAACCACACGAACCACACGAACGGGCTGTGCCGGCGGTCAGGCTGCGGCTTCGGTCGGAGAGTCTCTTGTTCGTGGGGTTCGTGTGGTTCGTGGTTCAAATCAGGAAAGCGCGCTGCCGCGCGCCAATGTCGGTCGCGGAATCACGAAAGCCCTTGGACGCCGCGTTCCCGCTGGCCGCGGTCCTTTTGTGTCTTTTCGTGTCTTTCGTGGTTCCAAGATCGAACGGGAAGCAAGCGGCCGCCGGCGCCCGGGCTGCAAGGCTCGATCCACGACCCCACACGAAAGGGCATGAAAGGGTTTCTTCCGGCCGCGCCGTGGGGCGGCGATGTCGCAGTGAAGGAACCACGAACCACACGAACCACACGAACGGGCTGTGCCGGCGGCCCGGCTGCGGCTTCGGGGAGAGAGTCTCGTTCGTGTGGTTCGTGTGGTTCGTGGTTCAAATCAAAACGGCGCGCTGCCGCGCGCCGGTGTCGGTTCTGGAATCAGGAAAGCTCGTCGGACGCCGCGTTCCCGCTGGCCGCGGCCCTTTCGTGTCTTTTCGTGTCTTTTCGTGGTTCCAAAATCGAACTCCGCGGCCCCCGAACGCGAGAAGGACGCCCGGCGGGGGCCGGGCGTCCGTGGGGCGCGGCGCGGACCGGCGGGAATGAGGGCCGGCCGGGCGGGGTTGTCGACGGGCCGACCCTCGGGGTTCGGCCGCGCCGCGCGGTTCGAGCGCGCGGCCAGCGGCTTGGGGAGGCCGCCACGCGCTCGTTTTCAGGAAGCCGGGGACGCGACCGTCGCCGCGCCCCCGGGTCCTATTCGTCTTCCGGCTCGGGACCGCCGACCAGGAGCTCTTCCTCGATCTTCGCCCCGGCGCCGCGCACCTGGGCCTCGATCTGGGTGGCGATGTCCGGGTTGTTCTTCAGAAACTCGCGCGCGTTGTCGCGGCCCTGGCCGATCCTCTGGCTGTTCCACGAGAACCACGCCCCGGACTTCTCGACCACCCCGGCCTTGACGCCCAGGTCGATGATCTCCCCGAGCTTGGAAATGCCCTGGCCGTACATGATGTCGAACTCGACCTCGCGGAACGGCGGGGCGACCTTGTTCTTGACCACCTTCACGCGGACGTTGTTGCCGATGATCTCGTCGCGCACCTTCACCGAGCCGGTGCGGCGGATGTCGAGGCGGACCGAGGCGTAGAACTTCAGGGCGTTGCCGCCGGTGGTGGTCTCGGGGCTGCCGTACATCACCCCGATCTTCATGCGGATCTGGTTGATGAAGATGACCAGGGTCTTGGCCTTGGAGATCGAGGCCGTCAGCTTGCGCAGCGCCTGGCTCATCAGGCGCGCCTGAAGGCCCGGCAGGCTGTCGCCCATCTCGCCCTCGATCTCGGCCCGCGGCGTCAGCGCCGCGACGGAGTCGATGACGATCACGTCGACCGCGCCCGAGCGCACCCGGGGGTCGGTGATCTCCAGCGCCTGCTCGCCGGTGTCGGGCTGCGAGACCAGCAGGTCGTCGAGGTTCACCCCCAGCTTGTGGGCGTAGGACGGATCGAGCGCGTGCTCGGCGTCGACGAACGCCGCGGTGCCGCCGGCCTTCTGCACCTCGGCCACCACATGCAGCGCCAGGGTGGTCTTGCCCGAGCTCTCGGGCCCGTAGATCTCGACGATCCGGCCCTTGGGCAGGCCGCCGATGCCGAGCGCCAGGTCGAGGCCGAGCGAGCCGGTGGAGACGGACTCGATCTCGACGATCTTGCCCTTCTCGCCGAGCTTCATCACCGAGCCCTTGCCGAAGGCCCTGTCGATCTGCGCCAGCGCCGCCTCGAGCGCGCGCTGCTTGTCGCCTTCTTCCTTGCCTACCAACCTCAACGCCGCCTGGTTGCTGCTCATGCCGATGAACCCCTCTATCCCATGATTCCGCCAACCCCGCGGCGGCGTGGGCGCGCCTGCGCCGACACGAGTCAGGTTGTACCGGCTTTGTTCTCTGTTCGCAAGATGTTCCACGGCAATATCGCCTTAACGGCGGGCATGGGAAAAGGCGGCAAGTTCGACCCAAGGTGGTTGGGGGCTGCTCGCGGATGACTCGGACAGGCGCCTTCAAGGCGGCGTACTATCTCCAGCTGGCCGCCCTGGCTGCGCTCCTCGTCGCCGGCGACATCGCCTTGCGGCGCGGCCATGGCCTTCTTGCCGGCGCGCTGCTGGCCGCGTTCACCGTCGCCCTCCTGGCTGGGCGCGTCCAGGCGTGGCTCTGGTCCGATCTGCTGGCCGGTCTGCACGACCTCAATCAAGGTGAGCACCATCGATCCAGGACCCGCACGCGGCGGTTCCTGGCCCGCTTGCGGCGCCGCCCTTGGCTCAAGCACCTCATCTGGCTCGGTGGCAGCAGCTATTCGCGCAACGCCGAGGTTCTGGCGCTGAACAACCTCGGTGCGGCGGAGCTGGCCCTGGGCGAGGTCGAAGCGGCCCGGACCCATCTGGCGCGAGCCATCGCCCTGGATCCCAAGTGCCCTCTGCCCTACCGGAACATGGGTGCGCTGACACTGCGCACCGGGTCCAGCACCGAGGCCAGGCCGTGGCTCGAGAAGGCGATCGAACTCGGCCTCAGGGGAGATTGGAGCGACCGCAGGGCATTCGCCATACAGCGCAACAACGCGGCGCTGTCGACCACCGGCCGCTTCGTCGCACGGCGACGGCCGCCGATACCCGCGGCGCCGGCCATCGCCGGTGACTATGTGGTGGAACTCCTGAACGACGACGCGACGCCGTTCGAGGTTGTCGTGGAGGGTCTGGAGCAGGTGTTTGCGCTGTCGGGCGCCGAGGCCGTCGCCGTAGCCGCGGCGGCGGACCGCTCCGGGCGCGCCGCCTGCGCGGGGTTCGACGACGAGGCGGTGGCGCGGCGGCGCGCAGAGAGCCTCATGGCGTTCGCCCGCGCCAGAGGGTCCGCCTTGGGGTGCGTGGTGCGGCCCCCTAGCCTGCCCGCCTGACCACCGCCAGCCCCGCCAGCGTCACCGCCGCGAAGGCCGCGCCGGCGATGAAGGTCGTCGCTGCGCCCATGTGTTCCCAGAGCTCGCCGGCGAGGGCGCTGGCGGCCAGGAGGGCGGCGCCGGAGGCGAGGTTGTAGAGGCCGAAGGCGGAGCCGCGCAGGCGGGGCGGGGCGGCGTCGGCGACCATGGCGCTGAAGAGGCCTTGGGTGGCGCCCATGTGCAGGCCCCAGAGGGCGATGCCGACGGCGGCGCCGGCGAGGGTCGGGACGAAGGCGAGGACGAGGTCGGCGGCGATGAGGACGGCGAGGCCGATGGCGAGCAGGCGGCGCCGGTCCATGCCGTCGGCGAGGGCGCCCAGCGGCGCGGCGCTGGCCGCGTAGACGACGTTCATGACGATCAGCACCAGCGGCGCATAGGTCGCCGGCAGGCCCAGGCCCTGGGCGCGCAGGATCAGGAAGGCCTCGGAGAAGCGGGCCAGGGAGAACACCACGGCGATCGCCACCACCAGCCAGAACGGGCGTCCGAGATCCTTCAGCTCGCTCCAGCGGATCGGCGCGCGGGCCCTGGCCGCCGCGGCGCCCGCGGCCGTGGGCGCGGCCTTCACGTCCTCGACGCCCAGCACCAGCAGGGCGACGGCGGCGAGGCCCGGCACGATGGCCCAGGCGAAGACGGCGCGGATGTCGTTCGAGAGCGCCAGCATCAGCAGGATGGCGATGGCGGGTCCCAGGAAGGCGCCGACGGTGTCGAGCGACTGGCGAAGGCCGAACGCGGCCCCGCGGGCGCCCTCCTCGGTCAGGTCGGCGACCAGGGCGTCGCGCGGCGCGCCGCGGATCCCCTTGCCGACCCGGTCGGCGAACCGGGCCCCCATCACCTGCCAGGGCGTGATCGCGTACGGAAAGATCGGCTTGGTCACGGCGCTGAGGCCGTAGCCCAGCACCGCCAGGGCCTTGCGCTTGCCCAGGCGGTCGGAGAGCCAGCCGGAAAAGACCTTGGTGATCGAGGCGGTGGCCTCGGCCGCGCCCTCGATGAAACCGACGACCGCGGTGCTGGCCCCCAGGGTCGTGACCAGGAACACCGGCAGGAGGCTGTGGATCATCTCCGAGGAGACGTCCATGAACATGGAGACGAAGCCCAGCGCCCAGACGCCGCGCGGCACCGCCCTCAATCCGCCTGACGCCATGGGCCGCAACCTCCCTCGGGCGCGCGAGCGCACCGGACGCTACGGTCTATACGACGATCGGCGGGGCTGCGGCGCCTGTCGGCGCATCGAGAAGGTTCAGCCGTTGGCCGGCGAGGGATGGCGTCCCTGGGCGATGGCGACGGCGTCGAGGATACGCCGGGCGGTGCGCTCGGCGGCGGCGATCGACAGGGTGAGGGGCCGGCCGTCGGGGGCGAGGATCAGGACCTGGTCGCCGCGCACGGCGACGGTGAGCGGCAGGTCCGGATTGTCCGAAACGGCTGAAGCGGTCATCAAGTCTGCGGCCTCCCCCGCACCCATTGCACGCCCGCGACCGCCCGGCCGGATCAGCTGTCTCTGACCGGGCAGGCCGCTCCGCGCGGCCTTCGCCGCGCGACTGGTCCGCGCGGCCCTCTCGCCGCGCGACGCAAGTCGCCCTTCCGGAAGGACGCCCGCGGAGACGAGGCTTACACACCGATGCCTAGGCTTGCGTAAACCGCGCAAACGGACGCACTGCGGCGCGCCGCCGCGCCTGTCGCATCAGCCCGTCGCGGGAACCCCGGCCCCGCTCCACCGCTTCCTGAATCGATCCCACTTCCGAGATCGAGGAGCACGAGGACCATGGCCGAGACCGACAAGCCGGACATCCAGGGCGAGGGCGACTACAAGGCCGCGCGCCGCTTCGACAAGGCCGAGGAGGACTTCGTCAAGAGCGGCAAGGTCGAGGAAAACGCCCGCAAGGCCAGGGACGCCGTCGAGGGCGAGGAGGGCGCCGAACTGGAAGCCGCCCGCCACGCCGCCGCCCGCGGCGAATCGCTGGAGCGCGACAAGAAGTCCTGAGCGAACCCCTCCCCCCCGCTGCGCCAGGGGAATGGCGGACCGGGTGACCTCTGGCGTCCCTTCTCCCCACGCGGGAGAAGGTGGCGGCGAAGCCGTCGGATGAGGGGGCCCTCCGGCCCCCGCCGCCCAGCGGACCAGCGGCTTGGAAAGATGTCTGCCGGAAAATCAGCGCCTCCGTCGGCCTCGGCACGCGCTGAGAGGTCCGGGAGCCCCCTCATCCGTCGCCTGCGGCGACACCTTCTCCCGCGTGGGGAGAAGGGCGCCCAGAGGTCGCCTCGCCAAGTCCTTCGGCGTCTTGCGGGCCGTCACAGCCCATAGGCGATAGCCCTGCCGATGCGGGGGAGGATCAGCCTTCCGCGCGGGCCAGGTCGCCGATCAGGGCTGCGTCCTCGCGCCGCGCCGCGACGAAGGCCTGGAAGTCGGGGTTCAGGATTCCGCGGCGGTCGATGAGCTGGTGGCCGACGAGGTCGGGCGCCGAATCGACGCCGAGGATCATCGGCCCCTCGGCGGTGGCGGCCATGTCCAGGCCGGCGAGGGCGAGGTCCGGGAACAGGCGCGCGGCCTCGCTCGCCATGGCGCGCATGTGCGACCAGTCGGGGATCGAGGCGCCCCACAGCGAGCGCCCGGTGGCCGGATGACGGGCCACGCGGCGCATGTCGAAGCCCTCGCCGGTGAGGCCGTCGACAACCTCGCCGGTGCGCGCGTCCAGACGCATCAGGATCTCGCCCCCGGCGCCGTCGGGGATGCGCCAGCAGGCGCGCAGCAGCTTGGGGCCCTGGTCGGTGGCGACGGTAACGAGGCGCAGGCGCCCGGCCGCCTCACCGGTCAGTTCCTCGACGGCGGGCGCCGGCGGCGGCCGGCGCTCGAACACGTAGCCCGCCGGGCAGTTGTCGGCGATGTGGTCGATGAAGGCGTCGGCCGAATAGGTCCGGCCGGCGACGACGAAAGTCTCCGCGCCCTCGGCGGCGTAGGCCTCGCCCCCCTCGCCCGCCAGCGGTCGGCCCCAGAACGGGCGTCGGCCGGCGCCCTCGAGGAAGTCGCGCAGCTGGTCCCGGGTCTTCAGCAGCCGCCGGCCCGGCGCGGCGAGATCCGGCGCGTAGACGGCCTCCACCTCGGCGGTCGGAAAGCCGAACGCGGCCAGGTAGGCGCCGGAGGCCAGGGGGTTGGCGAAGAAGCCGCGGGCGCCCGACGGCGGCAGGCCGTTCAGCTGGCCGGCGATCTCACGCGCGCGGCGGCGCCCGGCCACGGCTCTACGGTCGGCGCCGGCCCAGAACACCTCGTCGTAGAGGCGCATGCGCACATAGTCGCCGAAGGTGATGCGGCCGGGGCCGAACGACAGGGCCGCGACGTCGCGCATGATCCACATCGCCGGCTGACCGGTCTCTTCGGCGATGTGCGCGAGGGCCGTCATCATGGGGGCGTCGTTGCGAGGACGGCGCGCAGGGGCTTCTGCGTCTTCGACGAAGTCGAGGTGCGAGAATTCCGCGAGCGCCATCAGACCTTTAGCCCCTTGGGTCCGACTCAAGCCCTGTAATGTTGACCAAATTGTTACGAATCTGAGCCGTGGCGCATCACATCCCCGCGGCGGCCGGGCCTGTCGGGCCGGCGAACGCCGCCGGCGCCGTCTTTGCGAACCACGAAACACACGAAAGGACACGAAAGACCGTCGCCACCGGAGCGCATGAGCCGCAGGACGAGCGGTTTCGTGTTCTTTCGTGTGTTTCGTGGTTCCAATATTCGGGTTCGCGGCTGCACGGAGCCCGAGGGGGACACGAACCCTGCCTCGCGGCAGGGATCATGTCCCCGAGAGGCTCAGTAGTCGCGGCGGTGGTTGAGGCGCATGTCGCGGATGTTCAGCGCCAGGCGGTCGAGGCGCTGGTTCAGTTCGTAGCGGTCGCGCGGGCTGAGGACGCCGTCGCCCTCGCGGAAGCCGGCTTCCTTGCGCCGGATGTCGTCGAGGTCGTGCCGGGCCTGGTCGGCTTCGTCGCGGGTGAGGGACCCGTCGCGGCGACCGTCGCGGATGCGCTGGTACAGCCAGTCCTCGCGGGCGCGCACGCCGCGCGGGGCGCCGTACCAGGGATCGCGGTCGGTGTAGGCGACATCGGCGCCGTAGCCGTAGGCCGGCGCGGCGTCGGCGACCCAGTAGCCGTCGGCGTCGAAGTGGCCGGGCCCGCGCGAATGCCAGGTGCCGTAGCGGTCGTAGTAGCCGCCGCTGCGCGCCTCGACCCAGTGGCCGTCGCGGTCGTAGTAGCCCTGGACGTTGGCGTGCCAGACGCCGCTGCTGTCGTAGTAGCCGTAGCCCGAGCAGTCGGTGGCCGACTTGCCGATCTGGTTGCCGATCACCGCGCCGCCGACGCCGCCGATCACCGAGCCTTCGGTGCGCGCGCCGTGGCCGGCCACCTGGCTGCCGAGGACCGCGCCGATCCCGGCGCCGAGCACCGTGCCGACCACGCGGTTGTCGTGCTTGCGCTGCTCGCAGGAGGTCTGCGCCGAGGCCAGCGACGGGACGAGCGCCGCCGCGGCCAGGGCCGCGAAGAGGGCATGTTTGTGCATAGGTCTTGCTCCGAACACTGTTTTTCGATCCCCATCCCTAGGTCGAAGGGAACGCAGCAGCGCCGGTTTGGGTCCCCCGTGAGACCTCCCTCCCCCTCTGTGGGGAGGGAAAGGCGATGCGAAGCATCGCCAGGGTGGGGCTGTGCGGGGGCAGGTGGGAACGCCAACCGGCGAGCCGGGCCGGGCCGGCGCTGGTCCCCCACCCTGGCCGCTTCGCGGCCTGTCCCTCCCCACGAAGGGGGAGGGACTAATCCGCCCCGGGCCTCAGGCGCGCGACGACGGCGCCGGGCATGGTCACCTGGTAGGGGCCGAAGCGCGGGTCCGGGGTCATGTAGTCGGTGGAGACGTACTGGGCGCCGAGGGCGAAGGCGGCGTCGCGACGGGTGGTGTCGCCCCGGCGCGCCTCGGCGGTGTCGGCGTCGGCGCGGGTGCGCACCAGGCGCCCGTCGACGAGCGCGCGGCGGATCGCGGCCGGGTCCTTGAGGGGCTCGTTCAGGGTGATGTAGGCCGAGAGCGGCGAGGCCTCCGGCGCATTGACGAACATCACCCGCCCCTCCAGCGAGCGGCGCGTCCCCTGGTAGGCGGCGATCTTGGGTCCGTCCTCGTCCATGGCGAACAGCACCTTGCCCCGGGCCGCGCCCAGCAGCGGCCAGGCGTGGTCGCGCGCGGCCTCGGCGAGACTCGCATGGCGTCCCTGCAGGTCGTCGGGGCGGATGATCTCGCCGTCCGGGAACACCTGGCGGATCTCGGCGTCGATGGTGTCCATCGCCTTGGCGTCGAACTTCAGGGCGTGGACCGTGCCGGGCGCCTTCACGTCGTCGTCTTTGAGGTTCATCGTGATCAGGATCGGCACGTGGTCCGGGTGCGCCTGCGACCAGGCGCGGATCTCGCGCAGGCAGTCGACGAACAGGGCGCAGACGCTGCGGAAGTCGATGTCCTGGATGTGCGTCACCTTCAGGCCCGGCGTCTTCATCGCCGCGGCGTCGAAGTCCCGCGTGGTCCCGTCGGGGGCGCGGTCGAAGCGGCCGAGCAGCGGGTCGGCGTAGCGGCCGCCCTCGGGGTCGTACATCACGTCGAGCTCCAGCGCCCGGGCCCCGGCGTCGAGCTGCCGGGTCAGGGGCAAGTGGCTGTAGTCGAGGTCGATCGCCGCCTGCGGCGCGTTCGCCTTCAGCACCGCCATCTCGGCCGGCGGAATGGCGCGCTTGTAGCTGTTGTGGGTGCCCAGCGCCTGGATCTGGTCCATGCGCACGGTGCGGTCGATGACGGCCCGCTCGCAGCCCGGCGCGCCGGAGGGCTTCTCCAGGTCGCAGCCGGCGGCGATGGCGAGGGCGGCGAGGATCGGCGTCATGAAGGCTCCGGCGTCATGAAGGTTCCTGGGGCGGGTTGGTGCGGAAGCGGATCGGGATCGGCGTCTCGGGGATGCGGCCCCCCAGCAGTTCGGCCAGGATCTCGGCGAGGTCCAGCGGATAGACGTCTTCCTGGCAGGCGCGCAGCTCGTCCAGCGTCCACCAGCGCATGTCGTCGACGAACTCGTTCTCCAGCGCCTGCCAGCCTTCGCGCGACAGCTCGCCGCCGCGCGTGCGGGCCAGGACATAGGTCTCCTTGACCGCCAGGGGCCGGCGCTTGCGGTCGTAGTGAATCCCCTCGCCATAGGCGACGACGGGCCCCAGCTCGGCGTCCGTCAGGCCCGTCTCCTCGACGATCTCGCGCGCGGCCGCCTCGAAGATGGTCTCGTCCCCCTCCACGCCGCCGCCGACGGTGTACCAGGCCCCAGGCGCGGTCGGGTCGCTGGGCAGGCGGCCCTTCAGCAGCAGGATCCGCCCCCCCTCGTCGAGCAGCAGGACCCGGGCCGCGACCCGCTGGCGCATCTGACCTTCCATCCCTTCGGCCCGCCCTTTCGGTTCATCCAAAATCCCCGTTCGGGGGTGATTTCGCCGCTTGCCGGCCGGCCTGCAAGGCGTTCTCGCGCCGTTCAACGGTCGATTAAGCGCATCCGTGAGACAACGCCTGTCCAACTGCGGGACGGAAACGCCGTTTGTCGATCGCGCCGCATCGATTCCTGGGCTTCGCCTTCGCCTGCGCCGACCTGCTGGTCGAGATCGGGCCGGACGAGAAGATCCGGTTCGCCATCGGCGCGGCCCAGACCCTGGCCGGCGAGGCCGAGGTCGCCCTGGTCGGGCGCTCGTGGCGAGACTTCGTCGACCCGTGCGACGCTCCGCTGCTCGAGGCCGTGTTCGAAACCCTGGACTTCGGCGCCCGCCTGGGGCCGCTGATCGTCCGTCTCGCGCCGCGTCCGGAGGGGCCGGCCCGGGCGTTCTCGATCTCGGCCTGCCGCCTGCCGCAGAACGGCGATGTGTTCTCGTGCGCCCTCGCCCGCGCCAGGCCGATCGCCGGCGCACCCGGCGAGGGCCTGCTGGAGCCGGCGGCGTTCGAGAGCGTCGCCAAGGGCCTGATCGAGAGCGCCCGCAGCGCCGGCCAGGAGCTGGAGCTGGCGTTCCTGGAGATGGACGGCCTTTCGCAGGCGGCCAGCGCCATGCCGGAGGCCTCGGCCAAGGCGCTGAAGACCAAGGTGGCCGGCGCCCTTCGCGCCCAGTCGCACGGCGGCGCGGCCGCGGCCGACCTCGGCGAGGACCGCTTCGCCCTGGTGCGCACGGCTGGCGAGTCGAGCGAGGCCCTGGTCGGGCGCCTGTCCAAGCTGATCAGCCTCGTCACCGAGACCGGCCAGGTGAAGCTGGCCGCGCGCAGCATGGCGCTGGACGGCGAGGTCGCGCCCTCGAAGGTGGTGCGCGCGATCCGCTACGCCATGGACGACTTCCTGCGCGACGGCATGCACGCCCGGCCTCTGGCGAGCCTCGCGGACGCCGTCAACGAGTCGGTCCGCCACACCCTGGAGAAGGCCAACGCGCTCGGCTCGGTGGTCGCGGCGCGCAAGTTCAAGCTGGTCTACCAGCCCGTGGTGCTGCTGAAGACCGGCGAACTGCACCACCATGAGGTGCTGGTCCGGTTCGGCGACAACGCCAGCCCCTTCCCGATGATCCGCATGGCCGAGGAGCTTGACCTGATCGAGGGCCTGGACCTGGCCATCATCGACGAGGCCTGCCAGGTCCTGGCGCGCGATCCGCGGGTGAAGCTCGCGGTCAACGTCTCGGGCCGCAGCATCGTCAGCCCGACCTTCATGGACGGCGTCGAGATCGCCCTGGCCGGCAGGATGTCGGTCTGGAAGCGGCTGATGTTCGAGGTCACCGAGAGCGCGGCGATCGAGGACCTGTCGCTCGCCGACCGCAACATCCAGGTGCTGCGCGCCAAAGGCTGCGAGGTGTGCCTGGACGACTTCGGGGCCGGCGCCGCCTCGCTCGCCTACCTGCAGCAGCTGCGCCTCGACCTGGTGAAGATCGACGGCCGCTACATCCGCGAGCTGCAGCACGGCGGGCGCGAGAGCGCCTTCATCGGTCACCTCGTCAGGATGTGCGCGGACATGAAGGTCAAGACCCTGGCCGAGATGGTCGAGACCCGCTCGGCCGAGGAGGCGATCCGCGCCGCGGGCGTCGACTACGCCCAGGGCTGGCTCTACGGCGCCGCCGCCGACACGCCCCAGGCCCCCGCCCCGCGCGAGGCGTCACCAGTCGCCGCCCGGCGGGCCGGCGCCAAGGAAAGCTGGGGATAGCGGCCTCTGGAGGGGACATGATCGAAGATCGTGTCCCCTCGCCGATCTCAGGCCTTCATCCAGCGCTCCAGCGCCCCTTCGAGGACCGTCAGGGGCATGGCGCCGGCCAGGAGGCCCGCGTCGTGGAACTTGCGGATGTCGAAGGCCGCCCCCTGCGCCGCCTTGGCCTTGTCGCGCAGGCGGGTCCAGGTGTTGCGGCCGACCATGTAGCTGCAGGCCTGGCCGGGCCAGACGCAGTAGCGCTCGATCTCGGTGGTCACCGAGCTGACCTGGTCGCCGTCGGTGTCGGCCATGTACTTGATCGCCTGCTCGCGGCTCCAGCGCTTGTGGTGCATGCCGGTGTCGACGACCAGGCGGCAGGCGCGGAAGAGCGCCGACTGCAGGTAGCCGATGCGGCCCCAGGGGTCGCCGTCGTAGGCGCCCATCTCGTCGGCGAGCTGCTCGGCGTAGAGCGCCCAGCCCTCCTCGTAGGCCGAGAACGACATGTACTTGCGCAGCAGCGGCAGGGCGGCCTCCTGCTGCAGCGACAGCTGCAGGTGATGGCCGGGGATGCCCTCGTGGTAGGTCAGCGTCGGCAGGGTCCAGCTCGGATACTCGGCCGTGTCGCGCAGGTTGATCCAGTAGATCCCGGGCCGCGAGCCGTCGAGGCTGCCGGTGTTGTAGTAGCCGCCGGGCGCGCCGGCCTCGATGAACTTCGGCACCCGCTTGATCTCCAGCGGCGCCTTGGGGAGCGTGGCGAAGTACTTGGGCAGGCGCGCCTGCATCGCCTGGACCTGCTTGTTCAGGTCGCCGAGCAGCTTCTCCTTGCCCTCGTCAGTGTTGGGATAGAGGAACTGCGGCTTCGAATAGAGGGCGTGCACACGCTCGCCGACCGTGCCCTCGGTCATGCCCTGGGCCTTCAGGATCGTCTCGATCTGGGCGGAGAGGTCCCTGGCGAGGTCGAGGCCCAGCTGGTGGACCTCCTCGGGCGACATGGTGGTGGTGGTGCCGTCCTTCAGCGACAGGGCGTAGTAGGCCTCGCCCTCGGGCAGGCGCCAGCAGCCGCCGTCGTGCACGGCCTTGGGCCGCCAGGACTGCATGAGGTCGATCTGCCGGCCGAGCGCGGGCTGGATCTTGTCCTTGAAGATCGCCGCGGCGCGGCCCTGCCAGTCGCCGGCCAGGTTCTTCTCCTTGGCGCGGCGGACGAGGGAGCCGACCAGGGTCGACTGGTCGGGGGCGACGTCGTGCAGCCCCTTCATCTGGCCCAGCGCCTTGTCGATGGCGAAGTCCGGCGGGATCACGCCCAGCCCCGCGTCGTGGCGGGCCATCTCGCTCTCCTGGTCGAGGACCGCGGCGAAGCCTTCGAGGCGCGACAGGTAGGCCTCGGCGTCGGCGACGGTCTCGATCGGATGCTGGTTGTCCAGGAAGTCGGGGGCCGACTGGTAGGACCCGGTCAGCTGCGAGAGCACGTACGGGCTGCCCACCGAGCCGCCGGCGTAGTCGAAGCGGCGCGCGGCCTCGGCCTGGTCGGTGTAGACGAACGTCATGGTGTCGTAGCTGACCGCCGCGGCCGGGCTGAGCTGGGCGCGATCGACGTCCTTCAGAGCTGCCAGGCGCCGCAGGTTCTCGACGTCGTCGGCCTTGGCCGCGGCCATGGAGCGGTCGGAGACCTTGGCCCTGAGGCCGGCGAGGTCGCCCTTGTCGAGGCCGAGCGCGGTCGCCAGCTCCGGCGAGCGGACGAGGTCGCGATGGGCGAAATCGTCCATCAGCGTGTTCAGACGCGCATCCGCGGCGCCCTGGGCCAGCGCCCGCATCGGCGCCAGAGACGCCAGGGCGGCGAGCGCCGCGCTTCCCCGCAAGACCTGTCTGCGATCGGCCACCGTTGCACCCCACCTGTTGCGGTTTTTGTCCGCATGCGGGGTAGGACGCGCCGCGTTCAGCCGCAAGCGGGGCAAGATTAATTCGGGGCAATGTCTCTCCCTCCCCTTCATGGGGAGGGACAGCGAAGCGAAGCTTCGCAGGGTGGGGAAGTGAGAAGCCGCTGGGGGGCCAACCGGTCGGCCACCTCGCCTTCCTCCACACTCCCCCACCCTGCTCGCTTCGCGAGCTTTCCCTCCCCACAAGGGGGAGGGAGTTTAAGCCGCCGCCTGGAGCTGCTGCTTGACGCGTTCGGCCAGGGTCTTGATGTCGAGAGGCTTGGGCAGGAAGGAGACGCCGGGCTCGCCCTCCAGCAGGTCCGAGAACTCCGATTCCGCGTAGCCCGAGATGAACATCACCGGGGCCGAGCCGAGATAGCCTCGGGCCTTCTTCAGCAAGGTGGGCCCGTCGATGCCGGGCATGATCACGTCGGAGATCATCAGGTCGATCTCGCCGGCGTGCTCCTCGGCCAGCAGCAGGGCCTCCTCGCCGTCGGCCGCTTCGATCACCTCGTAGCCGCGCGCGCGCAGCAGCTTGGCGGCGATGCCGCGCACGGCGTCCTCGTCCTCGACGAACAGGATCCGCCCGGCCCCGGAGAGGTCGCGCGCGACCGTCTTGGGCTTGGGCATGAGCGGCGGCGGCTCGGCCAGCACCGGCGGCGCATAGGCCGGCAGGAAGATGCGGAAGGCCGCGCCGTGGCCGAACTTGGAATCGACGCTGATCCAGCCGTCCGACTGCTTGACGATGCCGTAGACCGTGGCGAGGCCCAGGCCCGTCCCCTCACCCACCGCCTTGGTGGTGAAGAAAGGCTCGAAGATGTTGCCGATCACCTCGGGCGGGATGCCGGGGCCGTCGTCCGACACCTCGATCAGGGCCATCTCGCCCATCGGCTGGCCGGCGTAGCCGAGCGCGGCGGCCTCGGCCTCGGTGACCCGCGCGGTGCGCAGCCGCACGGTGCCGCCGCCGTTGGCGTGCACGGCGTCGCGGGCGTTGACGACGAGGTTCATCACCGCGTTCTCGAGCTGGGCCTTGTCGGCGCGCACGAGCGGCAGGTTCAGGCCGTAGTCGGTCTCCAGCTTGACGTCTTCGCGCAGCAGGCGCCGCAGCAGGACCTGGAAGTTGCTGACCAGCTCGCCGAGGTCGACGGTGACCCGCTGGATCGTGGCCTTGCGCGAGAAGGTCAGCAGCTGGCGCACGAGATCGGCGGCGCGCACGGCGGTCTGGCGGATTTCGGAGAGGCCGTCGTACGACGGGTCGCCCAGCGGATGGCGCAGCAGCAGCTCGTCGAGGCGCAGCTGGATCGCGGTCAGGAGGTTGTTGAAGTCGTGGGCGACGCCGCCGGCCAGCTGGCCGATGGCCTCCATCTTGTTCCGCTGCGCCAGCTGCAGCTGCATCTTCTTCAGGTCGGTGACGTCGACCAGATAGGCCACCGTGCGCCCGCCGGCCGGGGCGAGGTAAAGGTGCGCCGTGCGGTCCGGCGCGGCCGCCGGCGTGACCTCGAACGGGCCGGCGCGGCCGGCGGCGAGGCTGGCGCGCACCTCGGCCACCGATTCCGGCTTCAGCAGCGCTTCCAGGCTCGCGCCCGGCGCGCCGGCGTCGCCCGCGATGGCGGCGAGGGCCGGGTTGAGCTCCAGGATCGGGCCGCCGAAGGGGCCCGGACCGTCGATCAGGGCGGCGCCGAACGGCGAGGCCGCGGCGAAGGCGTCGAGGGTGTCGGGCGCGCGGGCGGCGGCCGCGGCGGGGAGCGCCTGGGTCTGGGCCGGCGCGGCCGGCTCGACCAGCCGGACCAGGAAGCGGTCGGCGCCGAGCAGCGAGACCGCGGCCTGG